>JBKKAU010000294.1:0-26823 GCA_046714475.1 Thermoanaerobaculia bacterium | reverse complement strand
GCCGCGGCCGGGGCCGCCGCGGGCGGAGCGGCCGGGGCCGCCGTGAGCGCGGACGACTGCGGCGCGGACGGCATGGAGGTGAACGCCGGAGCGGCGGCGGCCTGCCCGTCGATCTTCAGGCGGAAGCCGGAGCGCTCGAGCTCCAGGCCCTGGAGCTGGCGCTGGGCGACGAGCTCGATCAGCTCTTTGATCTGTTCAAAGGTCAGCAAGGTGAAGTCCCTCGGCGAAGAAACGTCATCGCGCGCCCCACTCTCCCTGGTGGCCCCGCGGGGCCGGCGACCTCACGAGAGGTCTGGCTCGAGGAGGAGGCGCGCCCTCCGGAGCTCGAACCGGGCCCGGCCGTAATTGCCGTCCGGCCCCAGCACGAGTAGCAAATAATAGTCCGCCGCGACGGAACTTACCATCAAGGTCAGCCGGTCGGTGGTGACGGCGAGCTGCTGCACCTCGCCGACCTCCAGCTCCCGGTGGTTCTCGGAGATCGACCGCGCCTGGGCCACCAGCTCCGCGGCGAGCACCTCCAGGTCGAGGTCCGGATCGGAGCTCACCGACTCGACGGGAATGCCGTCCTTGGCCACCAGCGAGAGCGCCAGGGCGCCGTCGATCCGGTTGCTGATCCGGCTCAGTTGGTCAAGAAACATCGCGCGGGCTCCCCTGGCGGATACGGTCCAGATAGCGGTTCAGGAAGAAGGCCCTGCGAGCGTTGGTCCCGCCGGAGGCCTGGCGGGGATCGTCGGGATCGAACCCTTCGAGCAGCTCGCGGGCGTCGAGCGGCCGAGGCTCCCGCGCGGCCGTGCCGATCCGTTCGAGCCCCTGGTGCGCCGCGGCGTTGTCCGGCTCGCGCTCCAGCACCCCGCGGAAGATCCCCTCGGCCTCCCGCAGATGACCCTGCCGCAGGTAGAGGTCGCCCAAAGTCACGGTCGCCGCGGGCTCGACGGCGTCAGATACCGGCTCCATCGGGAGCGGCTCGGGGATCTCGGGCTCGGGTTCGCGTTCCCAAACAGGAGCGGACGCGGGCGGCTCCACCTCCTCGATCTCGATCTCCGGCGGCGGCGACGTGACGGCGACGCTCAGCTCGGCGGGGAGATCGAGCGCGAAGATGCCCTCGGCGCTCAGGGCGGCGAAATAGCGCTCGCGGGTCGTCCGGGAGGCGAGGCCCGGGAAGAGGTCGCCGTCGGCGGCCTCCTCGTCCTCCTGGGCCTGGGACTCGGCCTCCGGCATCGCGAACGGATCCTCGGCGGTGGGGACGACGGCAAGCGGCTTGAGCTCTTCGGCCGCCGCGGCGACCGGGGCTGCCGCGGGCACGTCCTCGAGCTGGAAGACGTCCTCCACCGGACGGTGCGCCGGCGCCGGAGCGGGGAGGTCGAGGTCGAAGACATCCCCGCCTCCGGCGGGGGCAGCGACAGCCGGAGCGGGCTCGGCCCCGAGGTCGAACACATCGGCCGGAGCCCCGGGCTCCGGGACCGCGGCGAACGGCGAGGCGGCCGTGCCCGGCTGGGTGTCGTCCGGATCGGAGGCGCGCTCGGCGGCCTTGATGCGCCGGCGCAGCTCCTCGATCTCCGGATCGCTGTCGTTCAACAGGCTGTAGAGGTCCAGCCGCTCGCGAGCCTTCGCGGGCTCGCTGGTCTCGAGGTAGGCGCGCACCAGCAGCTTGTTGGCGACCATCTGCGTGGCGTCCTGCTTGACCACGCGCTCGAGCACGCCACGGGCGAGCTGGGGCTCCCCCAGCTCCAGGTGGCAGCGCCCCTTGGCGACCAGGGCCGAGAGGTACCCGGGGTGCTCCCTGAGGCCCCTTTCGAGCACCTCGAGCGCCTCCTTGACCCGTCCCTGGTGGCGGTACTCCTCCGCGAGTTGCAGGAAGATCCGGGAGGTGGGATCGGCCTCCCACCGGGCGCGGAGCTGCGAGACGCGGTCGGGGAACGCTCCATTGCTCATGCGGGCGCACCTGGGGCACGGCGAAGTCGAGCCATGAGAGAGGGATCGAGGGGATCGGCCAAAGTGGCTGCATTATAAACGAAAGGCGGCCCTCCCCGGAGAACCGCCTTCGCTTCCCGCGCCTGGAGGGGCCGCGGCCTACTGCGACGAGAGAATCCTGACGCTGTTGCTCGCCACCAGGATCCGCTTGATCACGACGTCCGAGCCGAAGCTGTTGAAGGTCTCGAGTGTCACCGTGTATTCGCCACCCACCCCGTAGTTGTGGATCGGGTTGCGTTCCGTCGAATCCGGGATGTCGCTGCTGCTGTCGAAGAACCATTCGAACGTGAGCGGCTCCTGGCCGGACGACTGGTTGATGAAGCGGACCTGGAACTGCCCGGCGCTCTGCACCTCGAAGTCAGCCACCGGCTCCTGGGACTGGAGCCGCACGTCGAAGGTCGCGTTGATCAGCGCACCATCGCCGCCCGCGGTCTGCGCGGTGACGGTGAACTCCGTGCTGTCGGTGTTGCTGATATCGGCCGCACTCACGTTGACCGTGTCGCGCACCTCGCCGGCGGAGTTGGTGCGCAGCAGGCTGCCGCGCGAGCCCAGCTGGCCGAGCTCGGTCTGGAAGTTGACGGCGGCGTCGGCGAGCGGCTGGCCCTGCGAGTCCCGGACCAGGGCGACCAGGTTCACCCGGCCGCCGGCGGCGGTGAGGTTCGTCGGGTTGGCCTGCAGGGAGATCGTCCGCGCCGCCCGGCCGATCTCGACGTCGAGCTCGGCCGGGGTCCCGACGTTGCCGGTCGTCGCCCGGACCTTGGCCATACCCAGACGGCCGTCGCCGCGCAGGGTGGCGCGGGCGGTGCCCGAACTGTCGGTCTCGACGACTTCGTCGATACGGCCCAGGTTGGTGCTGAACCGCACCTGCGTCCCCGGGTTGACCGGTTGGCCGTTGGCGCGCAGCACGGTCGCGACAACCGTGGTCGAGCCGTTGATCGTGTCGATCCGCGCCGGGCTGGCGCTCAAGGAGATCGTGCTTCCCGTGGGAGCGACCGGGCTCGCCTTGTCGCAACCCGTGGAAAGCAGGAGGACGAAAGAGAGGGCGGAGAAGAGGACTGCTTGGAATCTCATATCACTTCAGTATACGGACGAGGGCGGCCCATCGTCCATTCGATGGGCCGCCCAAGTTTACTCTACGGCTGTCGGACCTGCCGTCCGGCGCCTGGCCTAGGTCGCCTCCGAGTTGTCGGCGGCGTTCTCGCACTGCGGGTCGTTCGTCGGCAGGAACCCGAAGTCGATCCGGCCGTCGCCGTCGTTGTCGACGCCGTCGTTGCACTGAGTGGTACCGCCGCCACCACCCCCGCCGCCCTCGCCGGCCGTGGTGTCGCCCGTGCAATCGGTGTCGGACGGGATGAGCTCGAACACGTTGCTCAGCGTCGAGACGCACGTGGTCTCGAGGTTCCTCACGACCACGCTGATTGGCGTGTTGGTCGGCTGCGTACCGCCGGGGTTGCCGTCGCCGTCGCCGTCGCACGCCCGGGTGTTGAACGTGAAGCCGGCGGGCGGCAGAGGCACGCTGACTGTGATGGCGGTCTCCGAAGAGCTGACGATCGGCGCCACGCTGCCGTTGGCGCCTCCGAACAGCACCTGCGCGTTGCTGCCCGTCGGCAGGTTCCGGCCCGTGATCACGGTCTGCGAGCCCGTGCCACCGCGCACCGGATTGACCGTCAGGGCCTGCGGCGGCAGCGGGGTCTCATAGCTGAAGCCGAGCAAGCCGTTGTCCGCCCGCTCGCCCGTGTCGAGGTTGGTCACCGACACGCTGTTGGCCCTCACGACGTTACCCGTCGGGCAGGAGGTGAGCGTAATGCCGCGGGTGCGGATCACGATCTCCGAGCTGCTGACGTTGATCACCTCCTGGCTGACGCCGCCGAGCGTCACGGAGACCGGCTCGTCGAAGCCCTGGCCGAAGATCACCGCCCGGGTGCCGCCCAGGTACGTGCCGCGGTCGGGGGCGAGACCGGTGATGAGGATGTTGACGCCATACCTGAAGGCGGCCGGGGAGGTCGCCGTGAAGCCGGAGTTCAGGTTGCGCACCGTGATGTCGACCACCTGGTTGACCAGGTTCTGCCCAAAGCCGCGCGCCGACGGCGCGACCACCACGATGCGGTTGCTGGTGACCGACCGGACCTCGGCCTCGGCGCCGGTGGCGCCGCCGAAGCGGACCTGGAGCGGCGACTGGAAGCCCGAGCCCATGATGACCACCTCGGTGCCGCCTTCGTTGGGGCCTTCGGTCGGCGTGATCGAGTTGATGATCGGCGGCTCGATCTGCCCGCCGCCCGAGCTGTAGATGAAGCCGTTGGGCAGCGTGTCGGTGGCCTCGCCGACTTCGTTGAGGTTGACCGTCACCGCGATGGAGACCGGCACCGACTGCCCGGAGCCGACGCTGACCCCCGCGGCCGTGGCCGAGGGCGTGCGGACCCGGATCCGGGTCGGAGTGACCTGGAGGACCTGCGCCGCCGTACCGTTGAAGGTCACGCGCACCGGCCCGTCGAAACCGCCGCCCTCGATCGTCACCTGCTCGCCGCCCCCCGCCGAACCCACGTTGGGGGAGACGGAGGAGACGTGGAACGTCGGCTGCTGGACGATGTCGACGTTGGCGGCGCCGGACGCGCCGCTGAACGTCGCCTGCACGGTGGCCCGGCCCACGGCGGAGCCGGGGAAGAGCGCCGCCTGCGCCCGGCCGTTGACGAGCTGCACCTGGATCGACTGCTGGCCACTGCCGACGAAGCCGAACTCGCCCAGGGTGGTGGTCAGCGTCACCGGCGTCGAGTCCGCCGGCGGCTGGCCGTTGTCGGCCCGGCGCACCTCGACGGCCACCGTGCTGGGGGTCGTGCCGCCCGCGGTGAGCTGCGGCGGGGAGACCGTGACGGTGACGTTGTAGTTGACGGTAGGCGCCGGCGGCTTGGGGGTGGCGGGAGAGCCACCCGACGGCTCGGTCGGAGAGTCCGACGAGCACCCCGCCACGGCAACGAGCGCCAGCGCAAACAGCAGACGGGAAGCGTTCCTCAACGTTTTCATACCAAGCTCCTGGCGCCTACGGCGTCACTTCGATCGTGAACACGGCCGGATCGCTGACGATGTTGTCACCCGACAGCGTGCGGCCGAAAAAGCGCATACGGACATCCAGCAGCACGACCGCGCTGCCGGTCTCCCGGTCGACCCCGAAGTCGCGAAGGTCCGAGAGCGGCGGATTCAGAACCTGGTCCGACAGCAGGATCGGCAGGTTCTCGATCAACGTCGTGCCGTTGACCGGCACGAGGCTGAAGAGCGACTGGAACATCACCGGAGGCACCCGCGTCCCGGTGTCGCGCCGGCGGTAGACGATCTCGTAACCCCGCAGCTCGATCGACATCAGGTCGCTGGTGACGCCGGACGGCTGCTTGGGGACGTTGCGCAGCTCGACCTCTTCGATCTGGAACGGTCCGCCGCTGGCCGAGACCTGGACCGGCAGGCCGTCGAAGTCGGTGACGGAGAGCACGACCGTGCCCTCGCTCCGGTCGGTCCGTTCACGGCAACCGGCCAGGGCGAGCACCAGGGCGAGCAGGAAAAAGACGGTGGCATGGCGTTTCATGGCAAGGCTCCGGGCCGCGATCAAAGCTTGATCACCCGCGGCGTGATGAAAATGAGGAGCTCCTCGTTCTCCTCACGGCGCGACTTGTTTCGGAACAGATGGCCGACGAGCGGGATGTTGGCGAGGCCGGGCACCCGGTCCTCGCCCTCATCGGACGACACCCGGTAGATGCCGCCGATGACCGCGGTGCCGCCGTCGCGCACCACCAGGCGCGTCCGCGCCTCTTTGGTGGCGATCGGCGCGTTGGTGGCGCCCGGCACCAGGAACGCGAGCTGCGGCTCGCGCTTGGAGATGTTGATGTCCATCAGCACGGTGCCTTCGGCCGTCACCTGAGGCGTGACGTCGAGACGCAGGGTGGCGTTGACGAACTGCACCGTCACCGTGTTGTTGGCGATGGTCTGGATCGGGATCTGCAGACCGCTCTGGATGGAGGCCTGCTCGTTGTTGAGCGTCGCCACCTTGGGAGCGGAGAGGATGTTGATCAGACCCTCGCTCTCGGCCGCCTGCAGGGCGATGTCGAGCTGGAAGGTGTTGAGCAAGTTGCCCAGCCGCAGGTTGAGCACGCCGTTGTTGCCGCCCCCGCCCAGGTTGACGCCGCCGCCGACGTTGCCGTTGCTGGGGAAGATCAGGCCGGTGGTGTTGCCGTTGGCGGCGCTGGCCTCCCCTTCGAAGCCCCAATCGATGCCGATGTCGCGGGTGAAGCGCTTGGTGGTCTCGATGATCCGCGCCTCGATCATCACCTGCGGCTCGGGCGTGTCCAGGTTCTCGATGACCGCGATCACGGTGTCGAGGAAGTTGGGCAGCTCCTTGATGATCAGCGTGTTGGTCCGCTGGTCGACGATGACGCTGCCGCGCTGCGAGAGGAGCCCCGCCTTGCCGCTCTGGAGGACCTGCGCCACCTCGGTGGCGTCCGCGTAGCTCAGGCGCCGCAGGATGGTGCGCAGCGGGATCGACAAGGACCGCGCCGCCGCCAGCTGCTGCCGCTCCTGGGCCTCCTGGCGCAGCACCGAGGTCGGCGCGATGCGCATGACGTTGCCTTCCAGCTCGTAGCCCAGGCCGTTGATCTTGAGCACCTGCTCGAGCGCCTGGTCCCAGGGCACGTTCTCCAGCTCCGCCGTGACCGTGCCCTGGACTCCGGGCTGGATGACGATGTTCAGGCCGCTGATCTGGGCGAAGGTACGGAGGACGTCGGTGACGTCGGAGTTGGTGACCTTGAGGTCGATCGGCTCGCCGACGTAGACGCGCTCGCCTTCGATCGGCTGCCCCGACAGGGCGTCGACGCCCGTGCCGCCGCCCGCCGTCGTCGGCTGCAGGACCTGGAGAGACGGGCTGCGGACCCCCAGATCGGCGGGTTGACCGCCCATCGCCGTCGCCGCGGGAACGGCTTGCTTCTGCGGCGCCGGAGCCGGCGTCACCGGCATCGCCGAGGCCTCCTCGACCTCGATCACCGGCTCCCGCCGGGTGGGCGGCGTGGCCTGGGCCAGGGTCTCGGCGGGCCGCGGAGCCAGCGCGAGGTCCGAGGCCGCGGCCGGAACCTCCTCGCTGTCCGTCTGCGGCTCGGGCTCCAGCCTCGGAGTCGATGTCGCGGTGAAAGCGGGCGCGACATCGGCCCGCCGCTCCTCCATCACCGACGGCGACGGCGCCGGCAAGGCCGAGACCGACGGCCGGCCGGGCGCCGGGAAGCTGACCACCAGCGAGTTGGCGGTGCGCTCGATCAGTGGCACCGTGTTGTCGCGCAGGTCGAACACCACGCGCGCCACCGGCTTGGGCATCGGCTTGAACTGGGCGACGCGCACCCGCTCGACGATGCCGCCGGAGACCGGGACCGCCGCCTGGGCGCTGCGGTTGATCACCCCGTCGAGGTCGATGACGAAACGGCTCGGCGCGCCGAGCGCGAAGGTCGAGTATGGGAACTCGCCGTCGCCGGCGATGCGGATCACCGCCGAGCCGTCCGAGGCGAGCACCTCGACCGCCTCGAGCCGGGTGGCCGCGGCGCCCGAAGGATTGGGACCGACGGCGGGCGCATCCGGCGTACCGGCCCGGCGTACGGGCTCGGCGACAGGCGCCGCCTCGTTCAATTCATAGGTCGAGCCGGCGGCCTGAGCAGCCCCGCCTTCAGCGTCCTCATGGCCCTCATCACGGCCTTGCGCCGTCTCCGCGACCGGCTCGAACGAGAGACGGGATTCGGCGGCCCGCTCCACCGGCAGCAGCTGCACCCGGAGAGCCGTACCGTCGGCGCTCACCGAGTGCTCGACCTCCTGCCGGGTGGCGATGACCAGCCGCGTCAGCGGCCGGCTTCCGCCGTCCTTCTCGACCTTGAGGGAGGCGATCAGCCCCTCCTCGGGGTTGAGGTCGGTGAGGCTCGGCGCCGGCACCGAATTGGGAAGCTCGACGATCACCCGCCCGTCGGCGTTCCTGAAGCTGGTCCAGATCACCGGCGCGCTCGCCTCCAGGTCGACGAAGACCTCGGGCGCCCCCTCGCGCAAATCCAGAGACCGGATCTCGGTCGGCGCGGCGGCTGTACCCGTCTCCGCCGCGGTGCTCGCCACAGGCGTGGCCTCGACCACCCTGGCCGGCTTGGAGGAAGTACAACCGATCACCAAGGCGAACGCCAGAGCCAAGGCTGCCGCGAACCCGCCGTACCGCCCTACGCTCTGAGTCCTGCTGACGACATCTCCCATGTCACTCGCCTCCCTCGGCCTTGAAGGCATCGAACCCTGATCGGACCCCTACGAGGGGTCCAGGCTCTTCACCACTTCACGGAACGGCTTCAAGGCCGTCGGATCCTGCACGATCTGCTTGAACACGACCTCGCCACGGCTGATGCTCACCACGTCGCCGTCATAGAGCTGATCGCCCTCTTTGAGCAGATAGCTCCGTTTCTGATTGGCGGCGCTCACCTGGGCGACGAACCCTTTGGAGGTGCGGAAGATCCCCGTCAGGTCGATCTCGTCGATCAACAGGCCCGGGATGCCTTCCGGCCGCGGGCCGCGGATCTCGGGCCGCTCCGGCCCGGCGAGCAGCGACTTGAACGGGTCGCGGCGGTTGCCCGGGTCATAAGAGAAGACGCCGCCCGAAAAGACCTCCTCCTCCCCTTCGAGGATCTGGTCGATCCCTCCCAGGTCCGGCGCCGGTCCGCCGATCGTCCCGCCTTCCGGCGGCGCGGGCTGCTCCTGCGGCGGCGTCCCCTGCTGCGCCCAGACGACCAGGGCGGGCAGCAGAAGCAGACCGAGGATCGACAGGCTCACGAGCTTCCAACGACGGCTCATTCCTCTTCTCCCTTGGACTCCGCACGCTTCTTCGAGCCGGACTTCTTCTTGCCCTTGCCGCCCTTCTCGTCCGCGTCCTCCGCCTCGGGGGCTTCGGGCTCCGGCTCCTTGTAGACGAACGTCTTGGCGGTAAAGCTCGCCGAGATGGTGTGCGGGTTCTCCTCGCGGTTGAGGGCCCCGACCTCCAGGTCTTCGACGTTGATGATTCGCGAGAAGCGGCTGATCTTGTCGAAGAACAGCGCCAGGTTGTGGTACGTACCTTCGACGCTGACCGCGATCGGCCACTGGCTGAAGAACTCCTGATCGGCGAGCTGCCCCGGGGTGAAGCGGCGCAGCGAGAAGTCGCCCTGCTCGGCCAGCGAACGGATGCGCCGCAGCAGGTCGGGCGTGTTGCGCCGGGCCGGCAGGATGCGCAGCAGCTTGTCGAGCTCCAGCTCGAGCTGGCGCACCTCTTCACGGAACTGCGGCAGCTGCGCCTTGGCGGCGCGCCCCTCCTGGATCTTGTCCTGGAGCACTCCCAGATCCTGCGTGAGCTTGTCGATCTCGTCGCGCATCGGCGACAGCAGACGCCACCAGCCGAGACCGAACAGGATCAGGCCGATGCCCGCGCCCACACCCAGGCCGTAGTACCAGGGCTTACCCTCGAGAAAACGGATTCCCGCCATGGCGCCGACCCCCTAGCCCGACGTCTGCGCCGCCGCCGGGGCGGCGACAGGAACGCCGTCCGCTCCGGCCGGCGCGTCTGGAGCGGCCGGCGGGGCGAACGAGTAGGTGAAATTGATGACGAACTTGTAGACGCCGCCCGTCTGCACCGTGGTGTCGCGCAGCGTCGGCTCCTCGAACTCGGGGACCTTGTCCAGGTTCTCGATGAAGTTGGCGACGGCGTTGGTGTTGAAGGCGCGCCCCTCGACCTCGATGGTCGAGGCCGTCATCTTCATGCGGTCGAGCCACAGCAGCTCCGGCAGCGCCCGCGACACGTAGTCCATCACCCGCACCGGGCCGCGCTGGTTGGCCTTGAGGTCGTTGATGATGCCGATCTTGCGCTCCAGCTCGGCCTTCTTCTGCTTGTAGTCCTCGACCTCCTTGAGGACCGACTCCAGCCGCTTGACCTCGGCCTCGGCGCGCTGGACCTCCACCTGCTTCTGCTGGAGATCGCCGCGCAGAATCCACCAGAAGAGGAAGAACGCCAGCAGGCCGGCCAGCGCGCTCGCGACGAACAGCCACTGCCCGACGTCCTTGCCTTCGAGCGAGATGGCGGCGCGCTTGGCCTTGCGGACGGCGCGCTTGCCTTCGGAGAGCAGGTTGATCTTGATCATGGCCCTAGTCCCCCACCCTGCGGATGCCCAGGCCCACGGCGACCGCCATCATCGGCGCGATCGACCGCAGCCAGTCGCCGTTGAAGTCGCTCTCCTTGAAGTGGATCTTGCGCAGAGGGTTCATCAGCTCCGTCGGCACCTCGAAGCGCTCCCGCAGCACTTGCAGCAGGTTGGGGGTGAGCGCGCAGCCGCCCGACAGCACCAGCTCGTCGACCGGCCCCTCCGAGGAGGTGGCGGAGAAGAAATCGAAAGTCTTGCGCACCTCCGACGCCATCTCCGCCGACACCGAGTCGAGCACCGGACGGGCTTCGGAGGCCGTGTAGCGGTCGACCGACTCGCCGCGCTTCAGGCTCTCCGCCTGCGCGAACGAGAGGTTGAACTCGCGCTGCAGCGCCTCGGTGAACTGGTTGCCGCCGAAGGAGATGTCGCGCCAGAAAACCGTGGTGCCGCGGGCCAGGATGTTGATGTTGGTCACCCCGGCGCCCATGTTGATCAGCGCCACCACCTTGCGCGAGTCGAGCTCGTAGTTGACCTCGTAGGCGTTCTGCACCGCGAAGGCGTCGATGTCGACCAGCGACGGGGTCTTGCCGGTCTGGCTGATCACCGACACGTAGTCGTTGACCTTGTCGCGCTTGACCGCCACCAGCAGGACCTCCATGGTGTCGCGGCCCGGTTCGCCGTCGGCGAGCGTCACGTAGTCCAGGCGGACGTCGTTGATGTCGAAGGGGATGTACTGCTCCGCCTCCCACTGGATCGACTCGGCCAGCTCCTCCTCCGGCATCGCCGGGAGCTGGATCTTCTTGATGATCACTGAGTGACCGGACAGCGACGTCGCATAGCTCGTGTTCTTGACCTTGGTCTGGTCGTTGAGGCTGTGGATCGCGTCGACGACCAGGGACGAGTCCATGATCGAGCCGTCCACGATGGCCTCGGGCGACAACGGCTCGATACCGAGGCGCTGCAGGTGGAACTCCCCTGGCTTGCGCTCCCGGAGCTCGACCAATTTGATGGCCGAGCTGCCGATGTCCAGGCCTACGACACCCTTCTTCGATCTAGAGAAGAGCACGGTCGTTCGACTCCCCCGGAAAAAACCAGCAGTGAACGCTACTTACCGGTGCTTAGTTAAAGCTTCGCTGGAAGCTACCAGACAAAGACACCGGTGTCAAGGCGCTAATGCATGTATGTCTATATGGACCAGTGCGGGAAGACTACACCTCTTGTTTTGATTACGCAAGAGGAAAGATCGAGAAAATAGGATTGCCGGTCCGAGCCCGGTCTGTTACTCTATGTCGCCCTTCGGGGCTCAGTCGGCAGGAAGCAAGGAGAACACCATGGCCAAGCAATGCGAGCTCTGCGGCAAGACGACTCAGTTCGGCCGCAACATCAGCCACGCGCACAACGTGACGCCGCGCACCTGGGAGCCGAACCTGCAGACGGTTCGGGCGCTGATCAACGGTGCGACCCGCCGCGTCCGCGTCTGCACCCGCTGCCTGCGCAGCGGCAAGATCGTCAAGGCGCCGGCCCGGAAGTGGACGCCCGAGGAAGAGGCGGCGAAGAGCTAGCCGGCTCCGCCTCCTTCTTCAGGCTCCCCCTCCAGCCAGCCCGCAGCCTTCACCCCGCGCACCGGACCACCGCCTCATTCTCTTGGATAGATAGAGGATGCCGAGAGGGCCTCGCCCCTCCCGGGGCGGGGGTACGGGCGGGGTATATCCTCACGTCATGAGAATCGCGATTCTTGGCGCCGGCGGCGTCGGCGGGTACTTCGGCGGCGCGCTCGCCCGGGCCGGGCATCCGGTGTCCCTGCTGGCCCGGGGGGCCCATCTCGAAGCTCTCCGGCAGCGCGGCCTCGAGGTCCGCACGCCGGAGGGGACGTTCACCGCCGCCGTCGAAGCCACGGACGACCCTCGGGAGCTCGGGACCGTCGAAGTCGCCGTCGTAGCGGTCAAGAGCTACTCGCTGGCGGAGATCGTCCCGGCGGTCCGGCTCCTGGCCGAAGGCGGCGCGACGGTCGTGCCTCTGCTCAACGGGGTGGAAGCCGCGGACCGGCTCGTGGAGAACGGCGTCCCGGACGACCGGGTACTCGGCGGGCTCACGGAGATCAGCGCCGTCCGGCTCGGGCCGGGGATCGTCGAGCGCCGCAGCCCCTTTCAGCGGATCGTCGTCGGAGAACGAACGGGCGGGACCTCGGAGCGCGCCGAGCGGATCGTGGCGGCGTTCCGGGAGGCCGGCGCCGACGCCGGCGTCTCGGAGGACATCACCCTCGACCTCTGGCGAAAATTCGCGTTTATCAGCACCATGGCCGCCGCCTGTGGTCTGGCCCGCTCGCCCGTGGGCCGTATCCGGAGCGCGCCCCTGGGGCATCTCCTGATCGAGCGGGCGCTCCGCGAGGTGCTCGCCGCCGGCCGGGCCCGTGGGATCGCCCTGACGGACGAAGACGAGTCGAGGATCCTCGGCTTCATCGACTCGATGCCCGATCACCTCAAACCGAGCTTCCTCCTCGACCTGGAGTCGGGAGGTCCCACGGAGCTCGATGACCTGAGCGGCGCGGTCTCCCGGCTGGGCAGGCTGGCGGGCGTCGAGACGCCGGTGCACGACGTGGCCACGGCGGCGTTGCGGTAAACTCAGGCCATGACGAAGGCAGATCTGGAACGCGAGATCCTGCAGTTGCCGGTCCATGAACGGCTCGACTTGGCTGAGGCTATCTGGGAGAGCCTGGAAGACAATTCCGCACAACCTCCCCCCTTGCCGGCTTGGCAACGCGAGATCCTTGATGAGTGCATTGCGGAGGACGATGCCGATCCCGACGGAGGATCGCCCTGGGATGAGGTGAAGCAGAGAATCCTCGCCTCCCTATGACCCGCTACTCCTTGTCGGTCCGCCCACGAGCTGAACGACAGACTCAGAACGCAGTGCAGTGGTATGAGAAGGAATCGCAGGGTCTCGGGACCGCTTTCCTCAAAGTGGTCGAGCAGGCCCTACAGTCCGTCGTTGAGAACCCCCTCCGCTTTCCTGTCGTCTACCGGGATGTCCGCAGGGCGCTCCTGAAGCGATTCCCGTATGGCCTCTTCTTCCGGGTAGGGGCCGACCGGATCACCGTCATCTCGGTCATACATCTCTCTCGCGATCCTATCCACTGGCAAAGGCGTCGGTGAACCGGCTCACGACCTGTAGTCCGCGTTGAGCGCCACGTAGTCGTGCCCGAGGTCGCTCGACAGCACAACCGCGCGGGCGGTGCCGCCGCCTAGATCCACGTGGAGCGGGACCCGCTCGCGGGCGAAGACCTTGGCCGCATCCTTCTCCTGGTAGGAGGCGGGCTGGCCGTCGCGGACCAGCGTGATCGGGCCGGCGCTCAAGGAGATCCGCCGGATCGAAAAGCGCGCGCCGCTCCGGCCGACCGCGGCGAGGATGCGGCCCCAGTTGGGATCGCCGCCATGCAGCGCCGTCTTCACCAGGGGCGAGGTGGCGATGGCGTGCGCCGCGAGCTTCGCGTCGCGCTCGGTCTTCGCACCCGTCACCTCCAGCTCCATCACCCGCGTCGCCCCTTCGCCGTCCCGGACGATCATCCAGGCCAGGTCGCGGCAGAGGGCGTCCAGCACGCGCTGGAAGTCCGACAGGTCCGCGTCCGGCTCGTTGCCGAGCTTGCCCGAGGCGAGCAGCAGAACGGTGTCGTTGGTCGACGTGTCGCCGTCGACCGAGATGGCGTTGAAGCTCTGGTCGGCCGCGGTCTTGAGTGACTTCTGCAGGAGCGCGGGGGAGATCGTCGCGTCGGTCATCACGAAGCCGAGCATGGTCGCCATGTTGGGGTGGATCATGCCCGCGCCCTTGGCGACGCCGACGAGCCGGCCGCGCTTGCCGCCGACCCCGCCGATATTAAAGCTCGCCTGCGCGACCTTGGGGCCGACGTCGGTGGTCAGGATGGCGTGCGAGAGCGCCTCCGTGCCGCCCGCGGAGAGACGCGCGACCGCGTCGGGGAGCGCGACGCGGACCTTGCGGTCCGGCAGCACGACGCCGATCACGCCGGTCGAGGCGAGGAAGACCTCCTCCTCCGGGCAGACGAGAAGCTCCGCCGCCCGCGCACGGACGCGCCGGGCCGCCTCCAGCCCCGGGTTGCCTGTCACCGCGTTGGCGCAGCCGGCGTTGACCACGACCGCCTTGACGCGCCCGCAGCTCTTCTTGAGCGCCGCTTTGGAGAGGACCACCGGCGCGGCCTGGAAGCGGTTCTGTGTGAAGACCGCGGCGGCCTCGGCCCCGTCCTCGGCCACGATCAGGCCGAGGTCCGGGCGCTTCTTGCGGATGCCGGCGCGCACGCCGGAGGCGACGAACCCCTTGGGCAGTCTCATCTTCTACTCCTCTCTTCCGCCGAGGCCGGCAAGCGCGCCGATTGCGGCCAGCGCCGCCTCCTTCACCCGCGCCGGAGACGTCCCCCCCTTCGCACCCTTCCTGGCGAGAATGGCTTCGAGCTCCAACGTCAGACCGTGCCGCGCCGCGAGCTCGCGCATCGGCGTACCGGCGCGCATGCCGGCGCCGACGAGCTCGTGCGCCTCGCGGAACGGCACGCTCTGGCCGGCCAGCCCGTCGGCCAGCTCGGTGGCGAGCAGCAGGTCGTGCGACGCGGCCTCGCGCATCCGGACCCGATCGAGCTTCAACCCCGCGAGCAGGGCGGCGAGCGCCGGCAGCACCAGCGCCAGCGTCGCGCGCGTCCGGAACAGCGGCTCCTTGTCGAGCTGCAGGTCCTTGTCGTAGGCGAGCGGCAGCCCCTTGAGCAGCGCCAGGAAACCGGTCAGCTCGCCGACCGACCGCGCCGCGTGGCCGCGCGCCAACTCGAGGACGTCCGGGTTCTACTTCTGCGGCATGCGCGACGAGCCGGTCGCCAGCGTATCGGGCAGCTCGGCGTAGCCCGCCTCGTCGCTGGTGAAGAAGATCAGGTCCTCGGCCAGCCGCGACAGGTGCGACAGCAGCATCGAGGCGCAGAACAGGTACTCCGCCGCGAAGTCGCGGTCGGAGACGCCGTCGAGAGAGTTGGCGGTCGCGCGGGCGAAGCCGAGCGAGCCCGCCAGCGCGTCGCGGTCGACCGGCACCGGCGTGCCGGAGAGCGCGGCCGAGCCGAGCGGGCACTCGTCGCCGCGCTCGACCGCGCCGTCGAGACGCGAGAGGTCGCGCCGCAGCATCTCGACATAGGCGAGACACCAATGGCCGAACGTCACCGGCTCGGCGCGCTTGGAGTGCGTGTAGCCGGGCATCGGCGTGGCGTGTTCCTCCAGCGCCCGTTGCGCCAGCGTCCGGGCGAGGTCTCCGACCAGGCCGGCGGCCTCGGCGCACGCCTTCTTCAGCCACAGCTTGAGGTCGGTCGCCACCTGGTCGTTGCGCGACCGGCCGGTGTGGAGCTTGCCGGCGAGCGGACCGATGCGGTCGCGCAGCGCGGCCTCGACGTAGGAGTGGACGTCCTCCGCGTCACTCTCGCCGTTTGGAGCCATCGGCGCGGCGAGGACCTCCCCCGCCGCCCGGACGATCGTCTCCACCTCGCCGGCCGTCAGCACGCCCGCTTCGCCGAGCGCCCGCGCCCAGGCGACCGATCCCTCGACGTCCTCCGCGAGCAGGGCGACGTCGAACGAGAACGAGTCGTTCAGGGCGCGCAGCAGCCCGGAGGGGGCGGCGTCGAAACGGCCGCCCCACATCCGCTGGGTCACAGCGCGATCCTTTCCAGCGAGACAGGCCCGAGACGCTTGCGCCCCCGGAGCTGCAGGCCAAAAAGCTTGATGAAGCCGGCCGAGTCCTGCGCGTCGTAGCCCGTCATATCGAAGGACGCGAGGTCCTGCGAGTAGAGCGAGTACGGCGACTTCCGCGACACGACCGTCGCGTTGCCCTTGTAGAGCTTGAGCGTGACCGTGCCGGTGACCGTCTCGGTCAGCGTGTCGACGAAGGAGGCGAACGCCTCGCGCAGCGGCGAGAACCACTGGCCGTTGTAGACCAGCTCCGCGTAGCGGGTGGCGATCCGCTCCTTCTCGTGCGCGCTGTCGCGGTCGAGCGTCAGCGACTCCAGCGCCTTGAGCGCGGTGACCAGCAGCGTGCCGCCCCGCGTCTCGTAGACGCCGCGCGACTTGATGCCGATCAACCGGTTCTCGACGATGTCGGCGCGGCCGACGCCGTGCCGGCCGCCGATCTCGTTGAGCGTCTCGACGATCTTCGCCGCCGACAGCCGGACGCCGTTGACGGCCACCGGAATCCCCGCCTTGAAGGTGATCGTGGCCTTCTCCGGCGCATCCGGCGCGTCCATCGGATCGACGGTCAGCTTGAACATCGACGGCTCCGGCTCGAACGACGGGTCCTCCAGCGGGCCGCCCTCGTGCGACAGGTGCCAGAGGTTGCGGTCGCGCGAGTAGGGGTCCTTCTTGGTGACCGGCACCGGGATGCCGCGCGACGCGGCGTAGTCGATGGCGTCCTCGCGCGACACGATCGACCACTCGCGCCACGGCGCCACGATGCGCAGCTCCGGCGCCAGCGCCTGGTAGGCGAGCTCGAACCGCACCTGGTCGTTGCCCTTGCCGGTGCAGCCGTGCGCCAGGGCGTCGCAGCCGGTCGCCAGCGCCACCTCGACCTGTTTGCGCGCGATCAACGGACGCGCCGTCGACGTGCCGAGCAGGTAGTCGCGCTCGTAGATCGCCCCGGCCTTGAGCACGGGGAAGAGGTAGTCGGCCGCGAACTCCTCCCGGGCGTTGATCAGGTGGAAGTCGCACGCGCCGGTGCGGTACGCCTTGTCGGCGAGACCCGTGGTCTCCTCGGCCTGACCGACGTCGACCGCGACCGCGACGACCTCGCAGCCATGGTTCTCCTTGAGCCACGGGATGATGACCGAGGTATCGAGACCGCCCGAGTAGGCGAGAGCAACCTTTTTCATGGCTTTCATGACGTTCATTCCCCCACGTTCAAGCAGCTTTTTCAGTGGCGGCGCCGAGCACCCGCTCCAGCGCGACGAGAAACCCACCCAGGGCCTTCTTCGGGACGATGTAAGGCGGCAGCAGCCGCAGGACGCGCTCGCGCGCGGTGCCGACGACGAACCCGGCCGCGAGCAGCTCGCGCGCCACCGGGCCTGCCGGGCGGTCCAGCTCCAGCCCCCACATCAGCCCCGTGCCGCGGACGTCGACGATCGCGGGCATGCGGGCCTGGAGCGCGCGGGCCTTGGCCCCGAACCACTCGCCGGTCTTCCGTACCCTGCGGAGGAGACCTGGCGATTCGACCACCTCGAGCACGGCCAGGCCGAGGCGGCAGGCGACCGGGTTGCCGCCGAAGGTCGAGCCGTGCTGGCCCGGCGGGACGGCGCCCACGCTCGCCGGGCCGGTGACCACCGCGCCGAGCGGCAGGCCGCCGCCCAGCCCCTTGGCGAGCGTCACCATGTCGGGGACGACGCCGCTCTTCTGGAAGGCGAACAGATGCCCCATCCGGCCGAGGCCGCACTGGATCTCGTCGAAGACCAGGAGCGCGCCCTGGGCATCGGCGATCCGTCGCGCGGCGCGGAGGTAGTCGTCGGAGAGCGGGATGATGCCTCCCTCCCCCATCAGCGGCTCCAGGAAGACCGCGGCGGTCCTCTCGGTCACCGCGGCCTCCAACGCCGCGGCGTCGTTCGGGTCGACGAACGTCACCCCGGGCAGGAGCGGCGCGAACGGCGCGCGGTAGGCCTCGTTGCCGGTCAGCGACAACGCGCCGAGCGTACGGCCGTGGAAGGACTGGTGGAGCGCCACGACCTCCGTCCGCCCGCCGGTCGCCAGCCGCGCGAACTTGATCGCCGCCTCGTTCGCCTCCGTGCCGCTGTTGCAGAGGAAGACCCGGGAGAGCCCCGAGCCGCGGACGAGCCGCTCGGCGATCAGCCCCTGCGCGGGGTGGTAGTAGAGGTTCGACACGTGGAGCAGCGACGTCGAAGCCTTGCGCAACGCCTTGACCAGCCGCGGGTGGCGGTGCCCGAGGACGTTGACGGCGATGCCGCCGAGCAGGTCCCAATAGGCGCGCCCCTCGGCGTCGTAGAGGCGCGCACCCTTCCCCTTCACCGGGTGGAACGGCGTACGCGCATAGGTCGGCACGATGAACGCGGCGTCGCGCGCGATGACCGCATCGGGCGCCTTGGGAGTATCGTCATGCTGCGACAAGCGAGGTCCCTCCTTCTCCGATCGCGATCGATTGCACGCCGGCGTTCAGAGCGTCGAGCGCGGCCTGGAGCTTCGGCTTCATGCCGCCGGTGACCACGGCGCTGGCGAGCAGCGCCTCGGCGTCGCAGGCGGTGAGCCACGGCACGACGTGACCGTTGCCGTCGAGCAGCCCCGGGACGTCGGTGAGGAAACAGAGCGTCGCCGCGCCGAGCCCGGCCGCGATGGCCGCGGCGGCGGTGTCGGCGTTGACGTTGAGCAGCCCGCCGTCCGGCCCCTGCGCGACCGACGAGACGACCGGCAGGATGCCGTGCGTGAGCAGCGCGAAGAGCAGCGTGCGGCCCGACGCGGTGACCTGGCCGACGTGGCCGAGGTCGACGCCGCCGACCGGCGGATGCCTCTCCGCGACCAGCGTCCCGCCGTCGCAGCCGGAGATCCCGGCCGCGTGGAGGCCCATCGCCGCCAGCTCGGCGACCAGCATCTTGTTGACCGTGCCGGCGAGGACCGAGACGACGACGTCGAGCGTCGCGTCGTCGGTCACCCGCAGCCCGGCGTGCGTCCGCTTCGGGATGCCGAGCTTCGCCAGCGCCGCGTCGACGTGCTTGCCGCCGCCGTGCACCAGGACGATCTCCTCGCCGGCGTTCCAGCGCGCGACGATCGCCCGGAGTGCCTCGGCGCGGCGGACCGGATCGTCGAGCAGCGATCCACCCAGCTTGATCACCGTCGTCATGCGAGCCCCTCCGTCTCCGGATAGCCGACCATCCGATTGAAGTTCTGGACAGCCTGCGAGGCCGCGCCCTTGAGCAGGTTGTCGATCACCGACACGATCACGGCGCGCTTCCCTCCTTGAAGCAGCGAGAAGCCGATCTCGGCGCGCGGCGTGTTGACGACGCTCTTGAGATCCGGCAGCGCGCCGGCCGGCAGGACCCTCACCAGCGGCGCGTCGGCATAGGCCTCGTCGTAGAGCGTGGTCAGCTCCTCCGCCGTCACCGCGCGCGAAAAGGCGACGTGGATCGTCGAGAGGATGCCGCGCACGGGCGGCAGCAGGTGCGGCACGAAAACCAGCGACGCCTGGTCGTCGAACCCGAGCCCCTGGCGGATCTCCGGCTCGTGCCGGTGGCTGCCGACGCCGTACGCCTTGAAGTTGCCGGCCACCTCGGCGAACGACCAGGCCAACTCGGCCTTCTTGCCCGCGCCGGAGACGCCGCTCTTGGAGTCGCAGACCACCGTCTGCGAGGCGTCGAGGAGCGGCGCCAGAGGGCGGAGCGCGAGCAGGATCGACGTTGGATAGCACCCGGGGTTCGCCACCAGCCGGGCGTCCGCGAGCTCGCCGTTGCACCACTCGGTCAGGCCGTAGACGGCCTCGTCGAGCAGCTCCGGCCGCGAGTGCGCGAAACCGTACCAGGACGGATACATCTCCGGCCGCGCGAGGCGGAACGCTCCCGAGAGGTCGATCACCTTGATCCCGGCGTCGAGCGCCCGCGGCGCCAGCTCGGCCGACGCTTCGTTGGGCGTGGCGAGGAAGAGCACCTCCGGCTCCGCTTCGACCAGCCGGTCGAAATCGAACGGCACCGCGGTCATAGCCTCGCCCGAGGCGACGCGCACGGGAGTTTCCTTCCCGCGCTCGCTGGAGAAGAGCGCGGCGATCTCACAGTGCGGGTGGCGGGCCAGGATCGCGACGAGCTCGGTCCCGGCATAACCGGTGGCGCCGGCGACGGCGACGCGGGTGGAAAGAAAACACTTACCGTTGAGATCATCCATGGCTCAGGCTCCGGAGAACGACGCCCGCGCCTTAGGCGCGCGTCGAGCGTCGGGCCGGCAGGAGACCGGCGGCCATTTGGATGCGCTCCACGAAAGCGGAGGCGGCGGCAGGGGTGCGGAAGGCGACGAAGATGGTGTCGTCGCCGCCGATCGTACCGAGGAGGTCCTCGATCGGCGTAGCGTCGATGGCGCTCGCCAGCGGCTGGGCGGCGGCGGGGGGCGTCTTGAGCACGACGAGGTTCACCGCCGCCTCGGCGGAGACCAGGAAGCCGCGCACGAGCATCTCGAGCCGGTGCTCGGACACGTCGCGCGGCACGAACGGCCTCCCCGCCTCGCCCGGGATGACATACCCGGCCGGGGTCTTGGCCAGCCCGAGCTCGCGCAGGTCGCGCGACAGCGTCGGCTGCGTGACGAGGAAGCCCCGCCGGCCCAGGACTTCGAGGATCTCGTCCTGAGAACGGACGGTCGTCTCCCGCACGATGCGCAGGATCTCTTCCCGTCTACGAGTGGCGCCCCCAGGCGTATGAATATTCATCGCGATGAATATTCATACATTCGCCGGACGATGTCAAGACCTTTTCTCCCTCTGTCCTCCTGAATGGAGCGAAGGATCTGGGCAAAGGGCCGCAGTGGAAGACATCGGCGTCTGTCCGAGAGGTCTCCCACCAAAGACGGGGATGGCCCTGCTCAGCCCAGCGCCTCGGCTTCGGCGGCGTTCCGGCCGCCGTTCATGCGGCGCTCGATGCGGAAGACGCCCGTGAGGTTGCGGACCTCGCGCATCAGACGGTCGAGCTGCTTGCGGTCCTTGAGGGTGCAGACGACGCCGATCGTGGCGCGGCCGGTCTCGTGGGTCTCGACCTCCATCTGGCTGATGTTGCTGCCGAGACGGCTGATGACCTCGGCGAGACGCGCCAGCACGCCGGGCTGGTCCTCGGTCTCGACCAGCAATGAGACCTGATAGTTGTCGTCGCGCTGCCGGCCCCACTCCACCTCGATCTCCCGCTCCGGGTTGTAGAGCAGGTTGCGGACGTTCGGGCAGTCGACCGAGTGGACCGAGACGCCGCGGCCGCGCGTCACGTAGCCCACGATCTCCTCGCCGGGCAGCGGGTTGCAGCACTTGGCCAGGTAGGCCAGCATGTCCCCCTGCCCCTTGACCGTGATCGGGCCGGCGCCGAACGGCAGGATCCGGCTCACCGCCTGGCGCAGCAGACCGGGCTCCTTGGCGGGCTCGGCCACCTGATCCTCGCCCAGCACCCGCGCCAGCACGTGCTTCGGCTCGGTCTTGCCGAAGCCGAGACGGCTGTAGAGGTCGTCCAGCTTCGACAGGCCCTCTTCCTGGAGGTAGACGGCGAGCTGCGGGTGCTCGGTCACCTTCTTGAGCGAGTGGCCGTACTTGCGGAGCTCCTTCTCGAAGACCCGGCGGCCGATCTCGACGGCGCGCTGCTTCTGCTGCGTGTTGAGCCACTGCCGGATCTTGCTCTTGGCGCGCGAGGTGGTGACGAAGTTCAGCCAGTCCCGGCTCGGGTTGCGGTTCGGGTTGGAGAGGATCTCCACCATGTCGCCGTTCTGGAGCGCCGTGCGCAGCGGCACCAGCCGGGCGTTGACCCGCGCGCCGGCGCAGTGGTGCCCGAGGTCGGTGTGCACCTTGTAGGCGAAGTCGAGCGGCGTCGCGCCGCGCGGGAACGAGAAGACCTCCCCCTTCGGCGTGAAGACGTAGACCTCGTCCGGGTAGAGGTCGACCTTGAGCGTCGTGAGGAAGGTGCGCGGGTCCTGCACCTCCTTCTGCCACTCCAGGAGCTGCCGCAGCCAGAGGATGTTCGGGTCGCTGGCCGCGTTGGGCGTCGCCTTGCCCTCTTTGTAGCGCCAGTGCGCGGCAATGCCCTCTTCGGCGACCAAGTCCATCTCGCGGGTGCGGATCTGGACCTCGAAGGGCTGCCCCTGATCGCCCACCACCGTCGTGTGCAACGACTGGTAGAGGTTGGGCTTGGGCATCGCGATGTAGTCCTTGAAGCGGCCGGGGATGGGACGCCAGTTCTGGTGCACGATGCCGAGGGCGGCGTAGGTGTCCTTGAGGCTCGGGGTCACGATGCGGAAGGCCAGGTAGTCGAAGAGCTGCGAGATGTCGATCCCCTGGCGGCGCAGCTTCGAGTACATCGAGTAGTAGTTCTTGACCCGGAAGCTGATCTCGGCGTCGATGCCGGCGCCGTCCAGGCTCTGGGCCAGCCGCTCATGGATGCGTTGCGTGGCGCCCTGGCCGCCCTTCATCTTCTCGGCGATCTTGGAGTGCAGCTCGGCGTAGAGGTGCGGGTAGAGGTGGAAGAAGGCGAGGTCCTCCAGGTCCCCTTTGACCCGCGCCATGCCGAGCCGGTGGGCGATCGGCGAGTAGATCTCCAGCGTCTCGCGCGAGATCCGGCGCCGCGCCTCGGACGACAGATGCTGCAGCGTCATCATGTTGTGGAGGCGGTCGGCGAGCTTGACCACGATCACCCGGATGTCCTTGGCCGAGGCGAGGATCATCTTGCGGAAGGTCTCGGCCTGCGCCTCGTCGCGCCGCACGTACTCGTGGCGGCCGATCTTGGTGACGCCGTCGACCAGTTCGGCGACCTCGAGGCCGAACTCCTTCTCCAGCACCTCGCGGGTGGTCAGCGTGTCTTCCAGCACGTCGTGGAGGAGGCCGACGGCGACGCAGGTCTGGTCGAAGTTGAGCTCGGCCAGCAGGTAGGCGACGTTCAGCGGATGCACCATGTAGGGCTCGCCGGAACGGCGCGTCTGCCCTTCGTGCATGCGGTCGGAGAAGAGGTAGACCTCGCGCAGGAAGTCGGCGTCGACCCGGCGGCCATGGGAGGCCAGGCAGGAGACGACCTCGTCGAAGTGCAGCACCGCCCGGCTGTGCACCGGAGGGACGAGGTTTTTGGTCGAGAGGGCCATCGACGCTCCACCCGGACGACGCGCCTGGCGGGAAACCCGGAAGGCGCGCGCGTAAAGGAACAAGGATTATAGGGCAGCGGGTGCCGCTCTGAAGAAGGTAACGGCTGACGATCGAGGGGAAATTTCAGACCGGGCAGTCTTCTTGCTTGTCCATCCGCCCCTGGAGGTAGATGCCGTAATGAATCCCCCCGACAGCTCGCAGTGGTGGCTCCAGCTCTTCTGGCTCTTCGTGCTGGCCATCCCCATCGCCTGCGTCGCCTGGACGGTGACGCACGAGGAGATCTTCCGCGAGCCCCGCGACTACTGCGTCGAAAAATCCCGGAACGCGCGCCGCCTGGTGGCGCGCAAGTTCTTCTATTTGTTCACCTGCGAGTACTGCTTCAGCCACTACGTGACGATCTTCTTCCTGTTCGTCACGCGCTACCGCCTGCTGCTCGACGACTGGCGCGGCTACCTGATCGCCTTCTTCGCCCTGGTCGCGGTCGCCAACCTCTACATGAGCTCGTTCGCGCGTCTGCGCCAGGAGGTCAAGAGCGAGAAGCTGGAGGCCAAGACCAAGGAGAAGGTCCTGGAGAAGGTGAAGATGGAGGTGGAGCAGGCGGAGCAGGGCGCCCCCGCGCTCGCCGGGCAGCGGGGGAGGTGACCGGAGGAGCGACGGAGATCACTCGGCCGCAGTCTCGTCGAGCTCCTGGAGCGGGGCGATGCCGGCAAGGATCTCCATGGCGCGGTCGGCGTCGGTCTCGTGGACGGCCAGGCGGTTCAAGGCCAGCACCTCGCCGGTCAGCAGGTTGACCGGCGGCAGGCGCTCCTCGAAGACGCAGGACTCGATGCCTTCGGACTCCAGAAACGTGCGGGCCAGATGGGCCTCCCACGGGGTGGTGAACCGGGCGACCGTAACCAGCTCCGTCATCTCCGCCATCGCTTCCTCCTCTCCCAGTCCGTCAGCGGCGGGCCCGGAGCCCGCGTCTTTCCAGTCGGCGCCGCAAAGGTTGCAGAGCCAGCGGTTGCGCGGCACCGGCAGCGGGAACCCCAACAGGAGCCAGGAGCCGACGAAGCCGAGGCGCGACCAGCGCTCGAAGGTGAGGTTGTCCGAGTTGCAGCCCGGGCAACGCGGCTGGACGGCGTCCTCTTCCGTGACCAGGTAGATCTCCGGGATGGGACGGAGCTGCCGCAGCAGGTCGCCGGCCCGGACCGCCTCGTCTTCCCGTACCTGGACCTTCACACCGCCGACGATGTTGGAGCAGTAGAGGCGGCTCAGGTGGGCGTCGGCGAGGATCGAGTCGATTCCCTCCGACTCCAGACGGGCGCGCGCGAGCTCCGCCTCCCAGGGGGAGGAGAAGGTCGCGACGGTCACGAGAGACTCCAGTTCGTATCGCAGCCCGAGCATTGTCGCATGGCGCACGCAAAAAGCGCGCCGGGTTTACGCCACCCCGCCCCGCCGCATCAGCTCGTGGACGCCCCAGAGCAGGACGACGAAGAACAGCATCGTCAGGAACCCGACGACCGCCGCCGCCAGCCGTCCTTTGAAATGGAGGGCGATCAGCGAGGCTCCGATCGAAGCCATCAGCGAGAAGAGGACGAAGAGGAGGAGCGGGATGGGCACGGGTTCAGCGGTGGAAGACCGCATTCCGCGACGCCATGTCGCGCAGCAGCGCCGCCGGCTCCAGCCGTTGGCCGTGCACGGCGGCGTAGGCCTCCAGACGGTCGACCACGTGCCGCGGCCCCAGGCGGTCGGCCTCGCGCAGGATGCCGCCCCGGAAGGGCGGGAAGCCGAAGCCGAAGATCATCCCGATGTCGACGTCGGCCGGGTTCTCGATAATCCCGTCCTCCATGCAGCGGGTGGTCTCGTTGAGCATCTGCAGCCAGCAGCGCTCGACGATCTCGGTGCCGCCGATCGCCACCTGGCGCCAGTCGAGCAGCCGGTAGACGGCCTCGTCGACCCGCTTGGGGCCCTTGTCGTAGAGGTAGAAGCCGCGCCCCGATTTCCTGCCGAGCCGGCCGTCTTCGATCATGCGCTCGAAGACGACCGGCGGGGAGAGCCGGTCGCCGAGGTGGGCGCGCATCACCTCGCCGGCGTGGCGGGCGATGTCGAGCCCCACCTCGTCGAGCAGCTCGAACGGCCCCACCGGCCAGCCCCAGGCGCGCATCGCCTGGTCGACCCGGTCGATGCGCGCGCCGCCCACGAGCAGCCATGCCGCCTCGTTCAAGAACGGGCTCAGCACCCGGCTGGTGAAGAAGCCCGGGCCGTCGTTGACCACGATCACGGTCTTGCCCATGCGGCGCCCGACGGCGACCGTCGCGGCGAGCGTCTCCTCCGAGGTCCCCGGGTGGCGGATGATCTCCAGCAGCGGCATCTTGTGGACCGGGCTGAAGAAGTGCATGCCGACCACGTTCTCCGGCCGGCGGCTGGCCTCGGCGAGGCGGGCGATCGGCAGGGTCGAGGTGTTGGAGGCGAAGATCAGGCCCTCCGGCGCCGCCGCCTCGGTCTCGCGGATCACCGCGTGCTTGATGGCGACCTCCTCGAACACCGCCTCGATGACGAAGTCGACCCGCCGGAAGGCGTCGTAATCGACGGCCGGGACGATGCGGGCCATGGCGCGGCGGGCCTCGGCGTCGGTCATGCGGCGGCGCTTGACCAGTCCGGCGAACTGCTCGCCGCTGTGCTTCATCCCGCGCGCTAGGCCGGCGTGGTCCTTGTCCTTGATCACCACCGGGACGCCGCGGTAGGCGAGCACCTGGGCGACGCCCGAGCCCATGAAGCCGGCGCCGAGGACGCCGACGGCCGTCACCGGCCGCGACCGCTTCGCCAGGACGTCGGCGCGGCGCGACACCTCCTTCTCCGCGAAGTAGATCGCCATCAGGTTCTTGGCGGTGTCCGAGACGACCAGTTCGGAGAAGGCCCCGGCTTCGAGGTCTAGGGCGCGGCGCAGCGGCAGCTTCAAGCCGTCGCGCACGACGCCGATCGCCACCAGCGGTGCAGGATAGTGGCCGCCGGTCTCCTTCATGACCCCGGCGCGGGCCTTATCCCAGACCAGCCGGCCGCCGAGCGGCGTCCGCGCCACGAGGTCGCCGGCGCGCTGCGCCAGGGGGCGGCCCGCCTTGCGGCGGCTCTCCGTCTTCTCCCCCTTCCCCCCGGTCTCGATCCACCGTTCGGCGGCCTGCCGCAGGTCGGCGGGGTGGCAGGTGTCGTCCACCAGCCCGAGGCGGCGGGCCTTCTTGGCATCCACCTCTTTGCCGGTGAGGATGAGGTCGAGGGCGTCGGGCACGCCGATCAGGCGGGGCAGCCGTTGCGTGCCGCCGAGCCCCGGGATGACGCCGAGCTTGACCTCGGGCAGGCCCAGCCTGGTCTTGGGGTGCTCGGTCGCGACCCGGTAGCGGCAGGCCAGGGCGAGCTCGAGGCCGCCGCCCAGACAGGCGCCGTGGATGGCGGCGACGGTGGGGAATGGCAGCGCCACCAGACGCTCCATGAGGTCGTGGCCGCTCCGCAGCAGGTCGAGGACCTCCTCCGGCCGGGTGACCGTCTGGAGCTCCCGGATATCCGCGCCGGCGACGAAGCCGTCGGGCTTGCCCGAGACGATGACCAGCCCCGCCGGCCGGTCGCGCTCCAACTCGCGCTCCAACTCGGAGAGTTGTTCCTCGAACCAGGCGAAGAGACGGGAGGAGAGGGTGTTGACCTTGGCCGCCGGATCGTCCAGCACCAGCCAGGCGCCCCCCCCGTCTCTCTCCAGCCGACCGGGGGCCTCGATCCGCGCCGGAACCTGCGTCGCCGTCACCATGGCCGGCATCCTAGGGACCGATGCCGCAGTGTGTCAAGAAAAGCTCCCCTGGGTACGCGGGCGTCTCGCCCGCTCTAACTCCAATCCAACAAAGAG
>JBKKAU010000293.1:0-15793 GCA_046714475.1 Thermoanaerobaculia bacterium | reverse complement strand
GGTGAAGACCGGCCGGCTGGCGCGATCCAGGGTCGGCCTCTCCAGCGTAATCATCGGAGCGCCGCCGATCTCCATCAGGTCAGGGCCTCGTCAAGCCAGGTCAGGCCAGATTGTGGAAGACCTTCTGCACGTCGTCGTCCTGCTCGAGCCGGTCGATCAGGCTCAAGACCTCCGTGGCCACCTTCTCGGAGAGCTCGACGGGCGTCTGGGGGATGTACTCCGACTCGGCGGAGAGGGGCGTGATGCCGCGGTCTTCGAGCGCCTTCTGCAACTGGCCGAAGTCGTTGAACGCGCAGCGGATCACGAGCAGCGGCTCGTCCTTCTCGCCCGTGCTCTCCCCCATCTCCTCGAGCCCGTGGTCGATCAGCTCGAGCTCCAGCTCGTCGGGATCGAGCCCCGCCGGGTTCAGGCGGAAGACGCCCATCTTCTTGAACAGGAAGCCGACGCTGCCCGCGTTGGCCAGGTTGCCGCCGCCCTTGTTGAAGTGGGTCCGCAGGTTCGAGACGGTGCGCGTCGAGTTGTCGGTCGCGGTCTCGACCAGGACGGCGACGCCGTGCGGAGCGTAGCCCTCGTAGAGGATCTCCTCGTAGCTCTCCGCCTCCTTGCCCGCCGCGCGCTTGATCGCCGACTCGACCTTGTCCTTCGGCATGTTGACCGAGCGCGCGTTCTGGACGACTCGCCGCAGGAGCGGATTGCCCGCCGGGTCGGGCCCGCCCGCCTTGACGGCGATGGTGATCTCCTTGCCGATCCGGGCGAACTGCTTCGCCATCCGGTCCCAGCGGGCGAACATCGTGTGTTTTCTGGTTTCGAAGATGCGTCCCATGGGGGGGAATCTAGCCCGATCTCCGGGTGCGAGTAAAGGGAGGGGCCCGCTCGCGGGGCCCCCCCGAGCGGGCATGCTCCTCAGAGGCCGTCGAAGAGCGAGCCGAGGATCAGCAGAAGACCGGCGCCGACGAGTGCCCAGAATCCTAGGTTGTTGGGCAGGGAGATGGTGCCCAGCCCTGCCAAAAGTCCGATCAGCCATAGCAGGATCGAGATGACGAGCGTCGCCTGCTTGGGCGCCTGAGTCCTTAAGCCTCCACGTCTGGCCATATCCTCTCCTCCTCTGGTTAGGGAATCACCCTCCGCCCTTGAGACCCGTGATCATCTCGCGCAAGGTCTTCTTGGCGTCTCCCAGCACCATCATGGTGTTGGGACGGACAAACAGGTCGTTCTCGATCCCGGCGAAACCGGGGTTCATGCTGCGCTTGAGCACGATCACGGCCCGGGCCTCGTCGACGTTGAAGACCGGCATGCCGAAGATCGGGCTCCCCGGCGTCGTCTTCGCCGCCGGGTTGACCACGTCGTTGGCGCCGACGACCAGCACCGCGTCCGTGCGCGCGAACTCCTCGTTGATATCCTCGATGTCGAAGAGCTGGTCGTAGGGGACGTCGGCTTCGGCGAGCAGGACGTTCATGTGCCCCGGCATGCGGCCGGCGACCGGATGGATGGCGTACTTGACCGTGCCGCCGTTTCCTTCGACCGCCTGGGCCAGTTCGCGCACGGTGTGCTGCGCCTGCGAGACCGCCATGCCGTAGCCGGGCACGATGATCAGCGATTGCGCCGCCTGGAGGAGCTCCACCCCGTCCTCCACCGAGGCGATGTTGTAACTCGCCCCGCCGGGGCCCACCGCGCCCGGCGCCGCCGTGTCCACCTTGCCTCCAAAGGCGCCGAACAGGACGTTGGCGAACGACCGGTTCATCGCCTGGCTCATCTTCAGGGACAGCAGGAAGCCCGACGTGCCGTCCAGCGCGCCGGCGATGATCAGCACGTAGTTGTTGAGGGCGAACCCGGTCGCCGCGGCGGCGAGGCCGGCGTAGGAGTTGAGCAGGGAGACGACGACCGGCATGTCCGCGCCGCCGATCGGCAGGACGAAGAAGACGCCGAGCAGCAGGCCGATCGCTCCCATGAGGAAGAAGAGGACATCCTGCCCGGGATCGATCACCAGCAGGACCAGCAGGACCAGGGCGCCGAAGAACAGGGCGATGTTCGACGCGTTCTGCCCCTTGTAGGTCACCGGCGCGCCGGTGATCAGCCCCTGGAGCTTGCCGAACGCCATGAGGCTGCCGGTGAAGGTCAGGAACCCGAAGAAGACCTCCAGCCCGAGCGCTCCCATGGTGAAGCTGTCGAGTCCCCCGGCGTGGGTACGGTGGAGGTACTCCGAGACGCCGACCAGCGCCGCCGCGAGACCGCCGAAAGAGTGCGACAGCGCGATCCGCTCCGGCATCTTGGTCATCGGGATCCAGATCGCCATGGAGGCGCCGATGAGCGAGCCGAGGATCAGGCCGATGGCGATCCACCGGAAGGTGATGATCTCGGCGAGGAGGAGCGTCCCGATGACGGCGACCAGCATGCCAGTGGCGCCGATCAGGTTGCCCTGCCGGGCATGCTTCGGCGACGAGAGGGCCTGCAGCGCCAGGATGAAACAGACCGACGCGACGAGGTACGAGAGCGGCGTGATGGCTTCGCTCATAACTTTTTGCCGCCTGGACGCTTCTTCTTGAACATCCGCAGCATGCGGTCGGTGATGAGGAAGCCGCCCACGGTGTTGATCGTGGCGCAGGTGACGGCGATGAAGCCGAGGAGGGTGCTGGTCGTGCTGTATTCCGCTCCGGCGGCGACCAGGGAGCCGACCAGGGAGATGCCGGAGATCGCATTGGTCCCCGCCATCAAGGGGGTATGGAGCAGCGGCGGCACCTTGGAGATGACATGGTGCCCGAGGAATCCCCCGAGGACAAAGATGTAGAGACCGAACAGCAGCTCGTTCGACATGGCGCCTCCAACGAAACGTGGATTGCCGGGCCGTCGCCAGGCGGCATATCCTAGCATGGCCGCCTGCAGGGCGCCCCAGGGGCTGGCGGCGAGCTCACCGCCTCCCTGGGGCGCCCTGGTATCATGGAGCTATGCGAACCATAGAAGCCCTCTACGAGGATGGCCTGCTCAAGCCAGAGACGCCCCTCGCTCTCAGGCCAGGGGAACGCGTGGCACTGATCGTGGTCCGTCGCCCCGATCCCAGGCGCTGGGACCTCGACCGGCTGGCCAAAAGCGGTCCAGGAGAGGATTTGGCTCTCGCCGAACAGGGGCTTGCCGAGTGGGCCGAGGCACTGGACGCGGAGGACCGCAGTTGAGACGAGGCGAGGTCTGGTGGGCAGACCTCGGCCCCTTTCGTCCGCTTGAACAGACCGGTCGTCGCCCCGTGATCATTTGGCAGAGCGATGTACTGACGAGAGTCCTTCAGTCGGTCCTCGTCATCCCCCTGACCACTAACATGGATCGTGCGAATCTGTCAGGAACCGCGATCGTGTCCGCTTCTCAGAAAGGTCTTCCTGAGGACTCCGTGGCTCTCGCCTTCCAAATGCGGGCCATTCCCAAGACCGCCGTGCATACAAAGATTCGTAACCTGACTGAGACGGAGCTCGCCGAGTTGGAGTTGGCGACCGATGAAGCCCTCGGGCGCATAGAGCCCTAAAGGGCTGATTGAGAACCACTCCCTTTTCCTCTCCTACCGCCGCGTGAAGATCACCTTCGCCGGGTTCCCCTGGGCGATGGAGTTCTCGGGGATCTTGTGGGAGATCACCGAGTTGGGCGTGACGATCGTGCCGCTGCCGATGTCGGCGCCGTCCAGGATCACGCAGCCGGAGCCGAGCCAGACATTGGCGCCGATCCGGATCCCTTTGGCCGCAAACTTCTCCTGCAGCCGGATCGGAACGTCCAGCTGGTCATAGCGGTAGTTGTTGCCGATGATCGAACAGTTGGGGCCAATCAGGCAGTCGTCGCCGATCATCGTGCCCTTGTCGTAAGACGAGATCACGCAGCCGTTCGAGATCTCGACGTGGCTGCCGATGTGGAGCGGACCGGCCTCCGATTTCACCTTGGTGAACGAGCTGACGATCGACTTCTTCCCGATCTTGAGGTTGGGCGTGATCTCCACCTCGGCCTTGGGGCTGATCATGCAGCCGTATTTCCAATAACCGTGCAGGGTGGTGACAAAACCGGGGGTCAGGAATCGCCGCAGGATGATCGTGATCTTCATCAGCCCTGGAGCCGCCCTGCCACCATGCGCCGGATGGCGTCGAAGCGCTCCATCTCCCCCACCTCTTTCATGGTGAACTGGATCCCGAAGGCCTCCTCCAGCGCCGAGACGAGGCGCAGGTGATTCATCGAGTCCCAGAACGGGGCGTCGTCCCGGCCAAAGCCGTCGACGATCGACGCCGGCGAGACTTCCAGGATCTCGGACATCACGTCTTTGATACGGTCATCGACTTGCGACGAGCTCATCCTGGACCACCTTTATCCAATCACAAGGCTTGAGGGAGGCGTCCTCGCGCCGCAGGCCGTAGAGCTTCTCGCCGCCCTCCCGGTTCTCGATCAGCCGGAAGCCCTGGTCCTCGTAGAAGGTCTCCACCGGCTTGTTCCTGGCGGTGGGGAGGAAGCGGCCGCGCAGCTCGTAGCCGTTGCGGTCGTCGAGCAGGCGCGCCTTGATGTGGTTCATGATCGCGGTCTCGATGCCTCGCCCCATGGCCCGGCAGCTCATCAGGAAGCTCTCGATGTGGACGAGGCGGCCCTCGCGCTGCAGGAGGACCATCGCAACGGTCCCGAGGTCGCCGAAACGGTCATGCGCCCGCGCCACCCAGACCTCGCAGTCCGGCGAGCAGGCGAAGCGCTCGACCTCGGACGGCGAGTAGCGGCAGGTCGTCAGGTTGAACTGGTTGGTCTTCTGGCAGAGCTGGTGGAGGCGCGGCAGGTCGTCGTGCCGGGCGCGGTGGAGCGCCACCTCGGTGCCGAGGCTGGCGAGATAGCTCCCGAGGTTGCCCGCCGTGCCGAGCAGCTCCTCGCGGGCGCGGTTCTCGCGGTACTGCGCGGTCTTGCGCGTATCCTCGGCGAGGACCGCGAGCTTCTCGAAGTCGGTCAGGCGCTCCAGCGCCGTCGCGTACTCCGCCGGGTCGGGCGGCAGCAGCAGGGTCCGGACCTCGGGCAGCATCTGGTTGATCAGACTGATCTCGGCCGGGTTGTCGTCGATGAAGACCAGGCTGTCGATGCCGATGTTGAGCGTCCGGGCGATCCTCTCCAGCCCCTGGTGCTTGGGGTCCCAACCGATCTCCAGGGCCGCGAAGTCTTCCAGCTGCAGCGGGATCTCCGGGCGGCTGCGGAACACCTCATGGGCGTCCGCCGGGTTGTTCTTGCTGCAGACCGCGAGCAGCACGCCGCGCGCCTGGAGCGCCTTCAAGCGATGGTGGAAGTCGAGGAAGGCCTCGCCTTCGGGGTCGCCCTGGCCGATCTTGACGCCCGCCGGCCCCTCCTCCCCCACGACGCCGCCCCAGAGGGTGTTGTCGAGGTCGAGGACCACGCACTTGCGGGTCAACCCTTTCAAGGCCTTGGCGTAACGCACCAGCTCGCCCGCGATCAAGGGGAGGAACCCCGTGCTCCACTCCATCTTGGCGAGGTAGTACATCTTGCGGTCGAGCACCCGGTCCTTGCCATGGCGCGAGGCGAGGCGGTCGAGGTCGAAGACCCGCACCCGGTCGTGTCCCTGGAAGCGCCGCAGGAGGTCCAGGTTGAGCTCCAGGAAGAACTCGGCCTCGCCGTACTCGGCGGCGGCGTCGGCGATGCCGGCCCCCAGCCAGGCGGGGGACGGGAAGTTGGCGATGAGGAGGGTGGCCGAGAGGCGCTCGGCTGCGGTCGAGGCCCAGGACTCGACGTGGGCCACGACCTCTTCGCGCAGCTCGCGGCGCTCGGCCGCGGAGAGCGAAGGGAACGCCGCCCACGGCCCGGGGCGGAGCTGCCGTAGCGAGAGCGCCAGGAACACCAGGTCCGGCTGGAAACGGGCGAGCTCCGAGCCCTCCTCCAGGACCTCCTGGACGTACTGATCGTAGCCGCCGACGTAGGTCGCCGCCCGCAGCCCTTCGCGGGCGCAGTGGACGTCGACGTAGCGCGGCAGCAGGTCGAGCGTGAAGTTGCCGAGGAAGGCCACCCGGACATCGGACTCGCCGGCGCTCCCCTGCAGGCCGCGGGACAGCACGCTGTAGTCCTGGGCCGAGAGCTTCTCCAGGTCCAGCTCCGAGAGCACCCGGCGTAGCGCCGCGGGGTCTTCCGCGGTGCGCAGCGCCTCAGCGACGGCTTTGGCGTCCGGCCTCGAGTCTCGCGGTCTCTCCATGGAACCAGTCCCCTCCGATCGTCTGAGCCACCGTGGAATAGAAATCTAGCAGCTTTCTCTCAAATGCCTGCGGCGTAAACTCGCGTTGGGCATGCTGCCGCGCGGCGGCGGCCAGCCGCTCCCGGAGCACCTCGTCCTGGAGCAGCGCGACCAGCCCGTCGCCCATCGCCTCCGGCTCCGGTTCGACCAACAGGGCGATCTCGTCGGTCAGCACCTGGGTGTGGGTGGGGAGCCGGGTGGCGATCAGCGGCCGGCCCGAGTCCAGATAGGAGTAGACCTTCATCGGGGTGTTGGTCCCCTGGATGCGCGGCGAGGCGAGCACCGTGGCCAGGCGCAGGTAGGCGCCGAGCCGCTCGACCGGCCGCGGACCGGCGAAGTGGACGCTGTCGGCGATCCCCATCCGCTCGCAACGCTCGGTGTAGCGCGCGATGTGCCCGGCCGTGCCGCCGATCAACACCAGCCGGGCCTCCGGCACCCGCCGCACCGCGCGGCGGAACGCTTCGAGGAGCAGGTCGATCCCCTGGTAGACCTCGAGGTTGCCGACGTACATGACGATCGGCGCCTTGCCGCCTTGCGGGCCGTGCGGGAGCTGGAGGTCGGAGCCCAGGTGCAGGACGTTGGTATCGCTCGCCAGCAGGCTGACGTCCTCGATGCGCGCGATCAGCCCTTGCGGGTGCCAGGCGCGGGCCTGCTCCTCCAGCGACCGGCAGACGGCGAGGACGCCGGCGCTGCCGCGCGCCGCCCGGCGCTCGAACACCTCCAGGAACCAGCGCAGCCGCGCCAGCCATGCGAACTTGTCGATCATCTGCTGCGCCAGCCCGGAGTCCATGTCGTAGATGTAGGGCACGCCGAAGGCCCACTTCCCCGCCAGCGCCATGAAGGCCGACTCCTCCACCGCGTGCACCAGGTCGTAGCGGTTGCGGCGCATCATCGCCAGCGCCTTGCCGAGCATCACCGCGTCGCTCGCCAGCTTCTTGAGCGAGAAGCCGGGCCGGACATCGCGCACCCCCGGCAGGCGGGGGATGCGGTGGAGGCGGACTTTAGGGATCTCGACGTCCTCCCCCTCCTGGAAGGTGAGCACGTCGATCTCGTGGCCCTGCCCGGTGAGCACCTCGAGCAGCATCTTCTCGGCGATGGGCGTGCCGCGCTGCTGGAAGAAGGGATGGGGGGCGAGGAGGAGGATCTTCATCGCGCACCTTCCCCGGCGGCCCTCACCCCGATCCCGTCTCCCCCAGGCTGAGGGAGAAAGCGCTTCCCCCACATCCAGACGACGCCGCCGACCAGGGCCTGGAACAGCACGAAGCCATAGTCGAGCCAGGCGACGGCGACGCCGGTGGCCGCCGCGTTGGCGACGCCGAAGGCGGTGAAGAAGAAGGCCCAGGCGTTCTCCCGCACGCCGATGGCGTTGATCGAGATCGGCACCATCATCACGAAGACGACCAGCGGCACGATCAGGAAGAAGTAGGACAGGGGGATGTCGACGTGGAGCGCCCGGGAGAGGAAGTAGCCGTTGCCGACCACCGCCACCTGGAGGCCGGCCGACAGCGCGAGCGCCTGGGCCAGCACCCGGTACCGGCCGCGGAAGGCGAAGAGCGCGCCGGTCGCCTGGTCGAGCCGGGAGCCCCAGCGCTCCGGCAGCCGCGCGGCGACCGCGCCGAGCCGGCGGGAGGTCGCGGCGGAGGACCCGAACAGCAGCCAGGCCACCAGCCCCATCCCCGCCGTGCCGGCGACCACCCAGAGGTAGAGGGCGGGGACCCGTTCGGTCAGCCGCGGCGAGAAGAGCACCCCCACGGCGGCGAAGAGCATCAACGTCAGGAGCCCCAGGAAGCGGTCGACCAGCACCACGGCGATCGCCTTCGACTTGCCCGCGGCGCGCGAGGAGTCCCAGGCCCGCACCGCGTCGCCGCCGATGGTCGAGGGCAGCAGGTTATTGAAGAAGACGCCGACCAGGAACGACCGCAGGAGGAAGCCGAAGGGGACGTCGACCCCCTGGGTACGCAGCAGCAGCCGCCAGCGGCTGACGCTGCACAGGTAGCCCAGCGGGTTGAGCGAGATCGCCAGCAGCACCATCCCCAGGTCCGCCGAGCGCAGGGACTCCCCCACTTCGGCGAGGTTGGCGCGCTGCAGCACCCAGGCGACCAGGGCGACGGAGACGGCGATCCGCAGGAGGGGGAGGAAACGCTTCAAGCGGCCTCCCGCAGCCGGCCGGTCAAGTCATCGATCCGCTCACCGAGGACGAACAGCCGGTACCAGACCTCGACGTTCAGGATCAGCCAGAGCCGGACGTGATGGTCGGCCTTGTGGGCGAGGTGCTCGTCGAGCAGCCGCTCGATCGCCTCGCGGCGGAAGATGCCGGCCTCGATCACCGCCCCTTCGTCCAGGAGCCGGCGCAGCACCGGCTGGAGCGGCCCCTTGATCCAGGAGGCCAACGGGAACATGAACCCCTGTTTAGGCCGCTTGAGGATCGGCTCGGGCAGGTAGGAGGCCGCGACCCGGCGCAGCAGGTACTTCAAGGTCTTGCCGCGCAGCTTCATGCCGACCGGCAGGCTCGCCATGAACTCGGCCAGGCGGTGGTCGAGGAACGGCGACCGGCCCTCCAGGCTCTGCGCCATGGTCATGCGGTCGGTCAGCATCAGCGAGTGCTCGGGCAGACGGGTGGCGATGTCGGCGGCGAGCATGCGGTCGATGTCGTCGCCCGCCTGCGCCTCCTCGAAGCCGCGGATCACCGACTCCATCGGGTCGAGGCCTTGAAGCTGACCAGCCACGTCTTCGGTGTAGATCCCGCCCTTGCCCTCCTGGCCAAAGCGGAAAAAGGCGGTCGCCTGGGCGTAGCGCCGTCCCCCTTCATGGAACGACAGATCGTGGACCCAGCGGGCCTTCTGCACCAGGTTCTTGTAGCCGGCCTTGTCGGGCAGGGCGTAGATCGCCGGCCCGAGCAGGTAGCGGCGGACCGCCTCCGGCAGCGCCGCGTAGAAACTGGTCCAGTGGAAACCGAAGTAGCGGTCGTAGCCGGCGAAGACCTCGTCGCCGCCGTCGCCGGTCAACACCACCTTGACGTGCCTGGCGGCAAGCGCCGCGGAGTGGTACATGCAGGCGGCGATCGGGTCGGACGGCTCGTCCAGGTGATAGACCATGCGCGGCAGGAGCTGCACCATGTCGGGACAGACCACCTCTTCGTGATGGTCGGTGCGGCAGTGATCGGCGACCATCCTGGCGTAGGGCAGCTCGTTGAAGCCCTGGTCCTCGACGCCGATGGCGAAGGTCTTGACCCGTTCGCCCGTCAGCTCGGCCATCATCGCCACGACCAGGCTGGAGTCCATGCCGCCGGAGAGGAAGGCCCCCACCGGGACGTCGGCGATCAGGTGCGACTCGACCGCCTCGCGGATGCGCTCGCGCGCCTCCTCGACGATCTCCGGCTCGCGCACCCGGCGCTTGGGCACGTAGGAGAGCTGCCAGTAGCGGCGGACCTCGATCGAGGGCGCGGCCTGCAGCGCCTCCAGCCGCTCGCCGACGCCCGAGGCGTCGAGGACGAGGAGGTGGGCCGGCGGAAGCTTGCGGATGCCGGTGAACAGGGTGCGCGGGCTGGGGATGAAGCGCAGCGTCAGGTACTCGTCGAGCGCGCGCAGGTCGAGCTCCGGCCGCTCCGGCGAGGCCTGGAGGATCGACTTGATCTCCGAGCCGAACAGGAAGCGCCGCCCGTCGAAACGGTAGAAGAGCGGCTTCTGGCCGAAGCGGTCGCGCGCCAGGAGCAGCTTGCGCCGCCGGCTGTCCCAGAGCGCGAAGGCGAACATGCCGCGCAGCTCGTCGACCGCGCGCTCGCCCTTCTCTTCATAGAGGTGGATGATCACCTCGGTGTCGCTGTCGGTGCGCAGCTGGTGGCCGCGCGCCACGAGGTCGCGGCGCAGCTCGCGGTGGTTGTAGATCTCGCCGTTGAACACCACCCAGACGGTGGAGTCCTCGTTGGCGATCGGCTGATGGCCGCCGGCGACGTCGATGATCGACAGGCGCCGCATGGCGAGCCCGGTCTCGCCGAGGACGGCGACGCCCTGGTCGTCCGGCCCGCGGTGGACCAGGGAGGCGTTCATGCGCTCCAGGTCGCCGCGGGAGACGCCGTGGACGTTCCACTCTCCGCAGATGCCGCACACCGTGGCGCTCTCCTCTCAGGACGCCTGCAGGGCGCCGCTCACCCGGGCCGCGGGGACCGCTGAGGGTCCCGAGACCGTCGGTGCCGCCGACGTTGCCGGCGCGTCGGCGATCCCCTCGCGCGGGGCGGGTTTGCGGATCACCTCGGCCACCTGGTAGTCGCGGACGTTGCGGGCGTGGATGAAGATGATGATCTCGCCGACCAGACCGAGCGACAGCGTCTGGACGCCGAGGACCATCAGCAGCGTGCCGAGCAGCAGCAGCGCGCGGTCCGAAAGGCCCTGGTCGAAGAAGATCTTCTGGATCGCGGCGATCAGGTCGACGCCGACGCCCAGGGCGAACAGCGCGGCGCCGAGCAGGCCGAAGAAGCGCAGCGGCATGCGCGTGAACTTGGTCAGGAAGAAGACGGTGAGGATGTCGAGCAGCCGGCCGAGGTAGGTGCCGGTCCCGTGATAGCGGGTGCCCCGGTCCTCGGAGTGCTGCGGCAGCGGCACTTCGCGCACGGTGAAGCCGCGGTTGAGCGCCAGCATCGGAATGAAGCGGTGCATGCCGCCATAGAGGTTGAGCTCGCGCGCCACCCGCCGCTTCATCACCTTGAAGCCGCAGCTGATGTCGTGAAAGCCGGTGCCGGTCATGCCGCGCAGGATGCCGTGGAACAGCCTCGACTGCACGCGGTTGAAGAACGAGTCGGTGCGCGGGAAGCGCCGGCCGACCGCCATGTCCGTCCCGTCCTCCAGGGCGGCGAAGGCGGCGCCGATGCCGCGCGGCTCGACCTGAAAGTAGGAGGCCAGGGTGACGACGATCTCGCCGCGCGCCCGCTCCATTCCGAGGGTGAGCGCCGCCGACTCGCCGAAGTTGCCGCCCATCAGCACGATCACGACTTCGCTCTCGGCGTTCTGCTGGAGGTCCTGCAGGACGGGCAGGGCGCCGCGCAACCGCCCGTCGACCACGAAGAGGAACTCGACGCTCTTGCCGAGGTTGGCGATCTCGCGGGAGAAATCCTGATAGAGCCGCTGGAGATCGCCGTACCGTTCGACGACCGGCACCACCACGGAGACGTCCGGCACGGTGCGCAGGCTGCTCCTTTTCATGACCTCTTACCTCCTGGCTGCACGGCCGACAGGACGGCCTCGATCTCTTTGAAGTCACCGACCTTGACCACGAGCTCCGAGAAGATCCCGAGCAGGAGCAGGTGGGCGAAGGAGAAAGCGAAAAGAATCGTGATCGATGGGAAGACGAGCGGGTAGCTCGTCCCGGGCTGCAACGTCACATGGATGTACACGCTGATCGCCAATGCGAGCAGCGTGCCCGCGAGGAACGGCAGGCTCAGCAGGCCGAACCAGGCCGCCGGCCGGGTGGTGAAGCCGAGCAGCATCTTGATCGTCAACAGGTCGAGGAAGACCTTCCAGATCCGCGACATGCCGTACTTGCTCTTGCCGAACTGGCGGGCGCGGTGGTTGACCACGACCTCTTTGTACCGGCTGCCGGAGAGCGACATCATCGGCGCCAGGAAGCGGTGCATCTCGGCGTAGAGCCGGGTCTTCTTGACCACCTCGGCGCGGTAGGCCTTGAGCGTGCAGCCGTTGTCGTGGATGCGCGTCCCGGTCAGACGGCCGATCATCCAGTTCGCCACCATCGAGGGGAGACGGCGCGAGAACTTGTCCTTGCGGTCGCGCCGCCAGCCGGACACCACGTCGTACCCTTCGTCGATGTTTTGCAGGAGCAGCCCGAAATCGGCCGGATCGTTCTGCAGGTCGCCGTCCAGGGTGATCACGACCTTGCCCTCGGAGTGGTCGAAGCCCGCCTGGATGGCCGCGGTCTGGCCGCAGTTCTTGCGGAAGGTGACCACCTTGACCCGCGGGTCGCGCTCGGCGATGGCGCGCAGCTTCTCGAGCGTCCCGTCGCGGCTGCCGTCGTTGACCAGGATCAGCTCGTAGGCACGGCCGAGCCCTTCGGCGGCGGCGGTCACTTCGCGATGCAGGGCGTCGACGCTCTCCTCTTCGTTGTAAAGAGGGATGACGATCGATACATCGAGAAAGTTGTTCATACAGAGATCCTCAGGGCACTCTCTTGATGATCCGTGGACCGATCAGACGGGTGAGCGGCAACGGCAGCTTCCGCCAGACCCGGATCGCGGCCTGATACTTCGGGTTGACCGGGCTGATGTTGGGCAGCTCGCGCAGTTTGACCAGGTGGTACTGGTAGGCGAGCGGCACCTCGTCCATGCCCCAGCGCGCCTTGAACTTGTAGGCGCCGGTGTCGCGCTTGCTGCGGCCGAAGTCGAAGGTCTTGAAACCGTTCTCCCGGCCCCAGCGCATGATCGCGAGATAGAGATAGTCGTCGACGCCGCGCGGCTTGTGGTCGCGGTCGGCCCCGGCGTAGAACGGCATGAGCACGTCGCCGAAGAGGAGGTTCAGCACGCCCGCGACCGGCCGGCCGCTCTCGTAGACGAAGAACAGGTTGGTGTCGGCCGGGAAGCGGTCGAGGATCTCGTGCAGGAACAGGCGCGGATAGACCGGCGTGCCGTGGTGCCGCATGCTCTCGCAGAACATGCGGTAGAACAGCGGCAGCTCCTCGATCCCGGCGACGCGGTAGGAGAAGCCTGCCTTGGCGACGTAGCTCATCATCTGGCGCCGCTTGCGCTCCATGCGCTTGAGCAGCGCCTCCTCGCCCTGCGCCAGGTCGGCCCGGAAGGTGACGTAGAGGTCCTTGGTGAGCAGGTCGTCCGCGGCCGGCTTCTCCGACCGCAGCTCCAGGTAGTCCACGCCGCGCCGCTCGGCGAGCGCCTTGCCCTGCGCGAGCAGCGCCCGCGCCGTCTCGGCGTCGTCGGCCGCGACGCCGCCGCCGATCGCGAACGGCAGCGACACCAGCGAGTGGCCGAAGAGCAGGCTCTTCATCTCGAAGAGCGGCAGGACGCCCACGATGCGACCATCCTGATCGTCGCGGCGGGCGACGAAGTAATAGGCCTTGTGGCCGAAGACCCGCTCGACCAGCCAGCGCCAGCCGAGTTGGTGGAAAAAGGTCGCGTGCGGCGAGCTCCGCACGTAGCGGTCCCAGCGCGCCTCGAGCTCGGGCCGCAGGGTCTCCACCGTCAGCGCGGCCGGGACCGCCGGGGCCGCCGGGATCGTCGGGGCCAGGGGCGCGCGTTGGGACACCGCCGGCAGGACCAGGGGCTCGGCGCTCATAGGCCGAGCACCTCGCGCACGGTGGTGAAGCGGTACTCCGAGAAGAGCTCGGCCAGCCGGCCTTCAGTCCGGTGGAGGTTGCGGTAGTGCCGGACGCGGACCGGCCAGGGCGCCTCCTCCAGCTTGGGCTGCTCCGGGTCCACTTCCCAGGGGTGGATGTAGAGGATCGCCGGCCGCCGTTCGAAGCCGTTGAGCCGCCGCATGCCCCAGCGGATGAACGGCATGGGGAAGTGCCGCAGATAGCCGCCGCCGACGAACGGCAGGTTGGCGCCGGCGAAGCGGACGGTGGAGATCGGGAACTCGTGGAGCGCCGAGCCCGCCGAGCGGTCGGTGCCGCGCACCGGCCGCGGGAAGCGCGGGAAGTCCGGGATGCCGTAGCGGTCGTGACGGATCGGGAAGACGCTGGAGTCGTAGCGGAACCCCTCTTCGCACAGCACGTCCATGGCCCACAGCGTCTCGCGCACGATCGAGTAGTTGGGCGCGCGGTAGCCGATCACCTCGGCGCCGGCGGTCTCTTCGATCGTCGCCTTGGAGCGCCGGACGTCCTCGCGGAACTCGCGCGGCGTGAGGGTGGTCACCCGGCGGTGGTCCTGGCCGTGGGTCCCCAGCTCGTGGCCGGCGGCCGGGATGTCGCGCACCAGGCCGGGGAAACGCTCGGCCACCCAGCCGAGGACGAAGAAGGTCCCCTTGACGTCGTGCTCGGCGCAGAGGTCGAGGAGACGGCGGGTGTTGCGGTCGACGCGCGACTCCAGACCGTCCCAACGCTCCCTCTGGATGACCTTTTCGAAGGCGCCGACCTGGAACCAGTCCTCGACGTCCACGGAAAAAGCGTTCAGCAAGACGGAACCTCCTGTTTTTCGACCGCGACGGCGGTTGCCTGCGTCCGTTGCAAACCGCTGACCAGCTCCTCGACGCGCCGCGCGTTCTCCTCCCAGAGGTAGCCGCGCTCGACGATCGCCCGGCGCGCCGCCGCGCCGAGCCGCGCCCGCAACCCGGGGTTCCGCGCCAGGGCGAGGACGGCGGCTCCCAGGGCGTCCGCTTCGGGGTTCTCGCCGCCCGGGCAGAGCCAGGCGGTCTCGCCGTGGGTGAGCAGCTCGCGGACGTTGTCGGACCCGGGCGCGACGATGGCGCGGCCCGCCGCCATGTACTCCAGGATCTTCATCGGCGAGGCGTAGGAGGTGACGGCCGGCTGCACGGCGACGTCGAAGGCCGCCAGCGCCGACTCGATCTCCGGCCGCGGCACGGAGCCGCAGAGGTGGACCCGCCGCGCCAGCTCCGGATCGGCGTCGCGCAGCCGGCGCAGGGCGGGCATGGCCGGACCGTCGCCGGCGAGCACCAGGTGGATCTCCGCCTCGCGCCAGCCGGGGCTCGCCGCCGCCTCCATCAGCCGCTCCAGGCCGTGCCAGGCCCGGAACCAGCCGACGAAGCCGGCGACCACGGCCTGGTCGGGGATGCCGAGGCGTCGGCGGAAAGCGGCGCCGTCACCGCTCTTCCCGAACTCAGGGCGCACGCCGTTGGGCATCACCACGATCTTGCCCGGCGGCACCCCTTCGCTTTCGAGGATGCGGGCGAGGACCCCGGAGACGGCGAGCGTCACGCCCGCTCCGGAGCAGACCCGGCGTTCAATCGAGCGGGTGAGCCGTCGGAAGAAAAGTCCGTCGTGCTCCGCTTTTTCCAAGGCCAGCGGCGAGTTGACCTCGAGGACCAGCGGCACGCCGTGCCGCCGCGAGGCGAAGAGGCCGGCGAAGGTGTTGGCGGCGTAGCGCTCGTAGATGAAGTCGGGGCGGAAGTCGCGGATGGCCGCGGACAGGCGCCGGAAGGCGACGGCGTTGTAGCCGAGCTCCATCAGCTCTTTCGCGGGCAACGGCAGGTGGCCGGCGAGCCGGGAGGCGAGCCCGGCGACGCCGCGGGCCGAGCCGCCGTCCCCGTCCGCCTTGGCCTCGGCGCCGGCCTCGACCAGCGCCACCTCCCGGAGCTCGTGGCCGCGGTTGCGGAAGGCGCGCTGGATCTCGGAGATGTGGATGCCCTGCGCGTCGCCGGCGCGGGTGCGGTGGTGGTAGAGGATCCTCACGGCGCCACCTCCGCGTTGCCCGCTTCGCGGAGGACCGGCCGGGGAGAAGGGCGATGTGACGCCACGGCCTCCCGGATCTCCTCGCCGGCCTCGCGGCCGACCTCCGGCCAGGTGCGCGGCAGCACCCGGGCGCGGACCGCCTCGCGGTCCCAGGAGCGCGTGAGCTCCGCGCCGATCGTCTCGGTCAGCGCCGGGACGTCC
>JBKKAU010000292.1:0-16263 GCA_046714475.1 Thermoanaerobaculia bacterium | reverse complement strand
CCCCGGACCTCCCGCCGGAGGACGCCGCGGCCCTGTCCGAAGCCGCGGTCGACGCCGGCGCGGCCGGCATCGTGGCGACCAACACCACGATCGACTATGCCTTGCTGCCGGGGGCCAGGGACTTCGGCGGGCTGTCGGGGAAGGTGCTGCGCGACAAGAGCTTCCGCGTCTTCGAAGCGGTGGCGCGGCGCCTCTTCGGCCGCGCCGTGCTGGTCAGCGTCGGCGGTATCGGCGGCATCGGCGGCATGGGCTCCGGGGAGGAGGCCTACCGCCGGCTGCGCGCCGGCGCCTCGCTGGTCCAGGTCTATACCGCCCTGGTCTACCAGGGGCCGTCGCTCGCCCGCCGGATCAACGAGGAGCTGCTGGCGCTGATGGACCGCGACGGGGCGAAGGGGATCGCCGAGGTCATCGGGGCAGACCGCTAGGCGCCTGTGGGATGGCGGCCGGGCGGCCGTAGAAATAGCCCTGCGCCGCATCGAAGCCGAGCTGCCGGCAGCCTTCCGCGTCCCCGGCCGTCTCCACCCCTTCAGCGACGGTGGTGATCCCCAGGTCGGCGGCCATGCGCAGCATCGAAGCGAGGAGGGCGTGCCGGGCCGGCGGCGCCTCCTGCATCCCGCGGACCATGCTGCCGTCGAACTTGAGCACGTCCGGCGGCACCTCGGCCAGCTCGAGGAGCCGCGACTGCCCGGCGCCGAAGTCGTCATACGCGATCTGGACCCCCAGCTCCCGCAGGCAGTCCCGCAGATGGCGCATGAAGGCGAGGCCGGCCACCGCGCTCTCATGCACCTCGAGGATCAGCTGCATGCCGGGAGCCTGCTCCCGCACGTCCTGGACAGCGCGCAAGAGCGTTTCGGGCCGCTCAAGCTCCGCCGGGTGGATGTTGGCGAACAGCGCTTTGCCGGCGGGCAGGTGCCGCACCGCCCTCTCCGCCGCCTGCGTCAGGAAGAGCTGGCTGAGCTCGGCCGCGACCCCGAGCCGCGCGGCGGCCTCGAACAGCTCGCCGGGGCTCCGGGGCATCCCCTCCCGGCACCCCCGGCCGAGAGCCTCGAATCCCAGGATCCTGTCTCCGGCGGCTTCCTGTAGCCGGACGATGGGCTGGAACACCACCTCGACGTCCCGTTCCACCATCATGCGGGAGAAGCTCTGGGCCTGCTCGGCGAAGCCGGGGAAAGGGGTCCAGGGATCGCCGGTGGGGAGGCGGAGCTCGGCCTCGGAGGCGAAGCGCCCGACGCGGAGCTCTATCCCGGCGAAGTGGAGCACGTCCCCCTCGGCCACCGGCGCTTCACCGTCGATCCGCCGGCCGTTGACGAACGTGCCGTGACGGCTGCCCAGGTCCCGGATCCTGAGCCCGTCGCCTGCGGCTTCGACGATCTCGGCATGTTCCCAGGAAACGGCGGGCGAGGGGAGGGCCAGCGACAGGTCCCAACGGCGGCCGATCCGGAAGGGCAGGGAGAGCACTGGAACGCGGCAGGGATGCGTGTCCTCCGGGGAACGGCTCTCGAGATACCAGGGCATGGCCAATTCCTCGCGGCTCACGCCGCCGGCAAGAGCTCTATGGTGCTGGAGAGATGATTCTACTACTCCTCCAGCAGCCCTTCCAGGTGCCGGGCGAGGCTCTCGACCCGGCCGCGGATCTCTTCGCGCTCGCGGGTCCACTCCTCTCCGGCCCCGCTCCCCTGCTGCTCTTCGAGCTCGCGGACCCGCTCCCGCAGCCTGCCGTTCTCTTCCCGCAGCTCGCGCAGGCGCTCCGACGCCTCGCGGACCCGGTCTTCCAACTGCTCCAGCCAATCGATCGCCATCAGCCCCTCCAGCCGAAACGCTCCCTGAGCTTCCCCGCGAGGTCTTCCTGCCAGGCGTTGACCTCGTCCTGGGTGAGCGAGCGGTCCTGCGCGTTGTAGATGAAACGGATCGTGGTGTTGACCGCCCCCTCGGGCACCCCCGGGCCGCGGTAGCGCGCCTCCAGCCCGAAGGAGACCAGCCCGGCGGGCTTGAGCTCACCGACCGCCCGGCGGACCTCCGCCCAGGGGGTAGCCAGCGCGTGGGTGAACGTCAGGTCGGCGGCGATGCCGGGGAAGCGCGACGGCAGCTCGACCTCCAGGTCCCGCCGCGCCGCCAGGGCGTCGAGCGCGACCTCGGCCACGAAGAGCGGATATCCCTCTTCCTCCTCCACCTGGCCGAAGAACCCGACCACCTTATCGTCTCGCAACAGCTCCGCCGCGCTCCCCGGCAGCAGACCCGGCAGCTCGGCCGGCCGCGCCTCGAGCCGCGCGCCGAGCGCCTCGGCCAGGCTCTCGACCGCGCCTTTGAGGTCGAAGAGGTCGAGGTCCACCTCGCGCTCCCAGGGGTTGCCCAGCCGGCCGCCGCAGACCAGGGCGACGTGCTCCGGCTGGTCGGGCAGCCCGGCTTGAAGATTCTCATAGAACACCGTCGCCACCTCGAACAGCCGCACCGCCGCGGCCCCGCGGCGCTGGTTGAAGCGGGCGCTCTCGACCAGGTTGGGGACGAGCGACCGGCGCAGCACCGCGTAGCGCTCGGACAGGGGGTTGGCGAGCCGTAGCGGCCGGGCCTTCGGCCGTAGCGAGGGGAAGGCGGTGTCGGCCGCCGGGTCCTGGAAGGCGAAGTGGACCGCCTCGGCGTAGCCGCTGGCGGCGAGGTGCCGCCGCGTCAGCGTCCGGCGCCGCTGGCTCTCGCTCCTGGGGCCGTCCGAGCCCGGCAAGGCCGGGAGCGCCGCGGGGATCGGGTCGAGGCCGTGGATCCGCAACACCTCTTCGTAGAGGTCGGCCGGGTAGATCTCGTGCGGCGGCTCGGGCCGCGGCTCGAAGTCGTACAGCCGCCAGGAGGGGACGGTCACCGTCCATGCGCCGTCCCCCCGGCTCTCCAGCTGGAAGCCGAGTCCGGCGAGCCAGCGCTCGACGTCGGCGGCGGCGACCTCGACACCGGCGAACGCGTTGAGCTTCGCCAGCTCCAGACGGCCGCGGCGGACCGGAACCTCGCCGGCCCGCGCGTCGATCACCCCGGCGAGCACCTTGCCGCCGGCGATGTCGGCGATCAACGCCGCGGCGCGGCTCGCCGCCTCGGCGCAGATCTCGGGGTCGGCGCCGCGCTCGAAGCGGTGGCTGGCGTCGGTGTGGAGCCCCAGCCCCCGCGCCGTGCGGCGCACCGACTTGCGGTCGAAGTGGGCGCTCTCGAGCAGGATGTCGCGGGTGTCGTCCGTCACCTCGCTGTCGGCGCCGCCCATGACGCCGGCGAGCGCCACCGGCCGCCCGGCGTCGGCGATGATCAACATCTCCGGGTCGAGCTTACGGCTCTGGCCGTCGAGCGTCACCAGGGTCTCGCCCGGACGCGCCCGGCGGACCACGATGCGGCCCCCTTCGAGCTTCGCCAGGTCGAAGGCGTGGAGCGGCTGCCCCAGCTCCCAGAGGACGAAGTTGGTGACGTCGACCACGTTGTTGATCGAGCGCAGGCCGATCGCCTCCAGCCGGCGGCGCAGCCACTCGGGGCTGGGGCCGATGCGCACGCCGCGGATCACCCGGGCGGCGTAGCGCGGGCACCCCGTGGGGTCGTCGATCGCCACGCTCGCGGCCTGTTCCGCTGGCTCGGCGGCTTCTGCAGGAGCGGCCGGCGGGCGCCGCAACGGCCGGCCGTAGAGCACGGCGATCTCCCGCGCCAGACCCAGGTGGTTCATGCAGTCGGGCCGGTTCGTGGTGACCTCGACGTCGAGAACAGTGCCGCCGCCGGTCTCCTCGATGCCTTCGACAGCGAGCCCGGCCTGGGTCAGGCGGCGCCCCAGCTCCTCGGGGGCCTCCGGCAGCTCGACGTAGTCGCGGAGCCAGTCCAGGGAGAACTTCATAGCGCGCGCACCTGCCGCAGCAGCCGCTCGTCGTTGTCGAACAGGATGCGGATGTTGGGGATGCCGTAGCGGTTCATCGCCACCCGGTCAACGCCCATGCCGAAAGCGAAGCCGCTGTAGACGTCCGGGTCGATGCCGCAGTTGGCGAGCACGCGCGGGTCGACCATGCCGCAGCCCAGGATCTCCATCCAGCCGGTGCCGGAGCAGACCTCGCAGCCTTTGCCCAGGCAGAGCTGGCAGGTGATGTCGACCTCGGCCGACGGCTCGGTGAACGGGAAGAAGCTCGGCCGCAGCCGGATCTCGGTCTCCGGCTTGAACAGCCGCCGCAGGAACGCCTGCAGCGTCCCCTTGAGGTGCGCGACCGTGATCCCCTCGGCGACCGCCAGCCCCTCGACCTGGTGGAACATCGGCGAGTGACGCAGGTCGTTGTCGAAGCGGAACACCCGCCCCGGACAGATCACCCGGATCGGCGGCTTCCGCGACAGCATGGTCCGGACCTGCACCGGCGACGTGTGGGTGCGCAGCAGCAGGCCGTTCTCCAGGAAGAAGGTGTCCTGCGTGTCGCGCGCCGGGTGGTCGGCGGGGAAGTTCAGGGCCTCGAAGTTGTGGTAGTCGTCCTCGACCTCGGGGCCTTCGGCGACGCTGTAGCCCAGCTCGGCGAAGATCTCCTCCATCTCCCACATCACCAGGGTGATGGGATGGACGGAGCCGAGGGCGGGACGCCGCCCCGGGAGGGTGATGTCCTCGCGCCGGCTCTCCAGGGCGGCCTGCCGCTCGCGGGCGGCGATCCGCTCCTCCAGCTCCGCCAGACGCGCCTCGACGTGGTCCTTGAGCGAGTTGACCCGCTGGCCGTACTCGCGCCGCTGCTCCGCCGGGACGGAGCCCGTCCCGGCAAGCAGCGAACGCACCACGCCCTGCTTGCGCCCGACCCAGCGGACGCGCAGCTCTTCCAGCTGCGGACGGGTGGCGACCCCGTCCGCAGCGCGGTCGAACTCCTGGACCTGCGCCGGGATGTCGAGCGGGTCCGGCAGATCCCCCCCGCCGCCGGTCACGGCCTAGGCTTCCGCGGGGGCTGTTGGAGCCGGAGGGGCCGGGTTGCCGGCGTCACCGGCCGGGCCGAGCGCGCCCTTGGCCAGCTCGGCCAGGCTGCCGAAGGCCGCGGCGTCGTGCACGGCGATGTCGGCGAGCACCTTGCGGTCGAGGTCGGAGCCGGCGGCCTTGAGGCCGGCGATCAGGCGGCTGTAGGACAGGCCGTGGAGACGGGCGGCGGCGTTGATCCGCACGATCCAGAGGCTGCGCAGCTGGCGCTTCTTCTGGCGCCGGTCGCGATAGGCGTAGTTGAGGGCCTTGTCCACCGCCTGCTTGGCCATGCGGTGGCTCTTGGACTTGGTGCCGTAAAAGCCGCTGGCCAGGTCCAGGATCTTCTTGCGGCGCTGGACGCGCTTGTTTCCGCGCTTGACACGTGCCATCTCTAGAACCTCGTTTCTGCTCCCGCTACGTCGAGAGGGAGCGGTCGGGCCCGCGCGGTCTTCCAATGGGAGTACCGGGGGCTACGGCGCCGGGCGGACAGGTTCAATTGTTCCCGCCGGCCGCCGATCGTTGGCTTGAGGGTCCTCCAGGGACCGTCCGAAGGGTCCCCGAGAGGACCGTCTGAAAGGGTCCCTGAGGGACCGGGCTACTGGTGCAGCATCGACTTGATGGTGTCGGCGAAAGCGGGCGAGACCTCCGTGGACTTGCGCAGGTTGCGCTTCCTCTTGGTGGTCTTCTTGGTCAGGATGTGGCTGTGCATCGACTGATGCCGCCGCACCTTGCCGGTACCGGTGACCTTGAACCGCTTCGCGGCACCCTTGTGCGTCTTCTGCTTGGGCAAGGGTCCGTCTCCTTTCTCTCTCGAACGTCCTGGACGTCCCGTCTGTTTCAACGCGCGAACAGACCTCGCAGGAGCCGCTCCGCGCCGGAGCGCTCCGGGTCCCACCGCGCGGCGGGCTCCCTTTACGAGGTCGAGGTCGTCGCCTTCTGCTCTTTCTTCGCCACCTGCTGGCGGGGTGGCCCGAAGATGACGTGCATCCGGTTGCCCGCCATCTCGGGCGAGGATTCTAGCATCCCCGCGCTCCCCAGGTCTTCGGCCAGCCGCCGCAGCAGCTTGTGGCCGAGGTCCTGCCGCGCCATCTCACGCCCCCGGAACTGGACGGTCGCCTTGACCTTGTCGCCCTCTTCCAGGAAGCGGACCACGTTCTTCAGCTTGAAGTCGTAGTCGTGCTCGTCGATGTTGGGCCGGAACTTGACCTCCTTGACCTGGATGATCTTCTGCTTCTTCTTCGAGTCGTGCGCCTTCTTCTTCTGCTGGTAGAGGAACTTGCCGAAGTCCATGATGCGGCAGACCGGCGGCTTGGCCGTCGGCGCCACCTCCACCAGGTCAAGGCCCAGCTCCTGGGCGCGACGCAGTGCCTCCTCCACGGGGACGATCCCCGCCTGCCCGCCGTCGGCGTCGACCAGGCGCACCTCGCGAACCCTGATCCGCTCGTTGATCCGCGTCGACTTGTCGATAGTCAGCTCACCCCCTGAGAGCGCCGGGCCTGTGCCCGGACTTGGAAAAATGGATGAAAAACCGCCTCAGAGCTCCGTCGCGCGGCGGGCCGTCAGGTCCCGCGCCCGCTCCAGGAACGCTCCGGGCGGCATGGCGCCCAGGTCCTCGCCGGCGCGCCGGCGGACCGCGACCGTGCCGTCCTCCTGCTCGCGCGCCCCCACCACCAGCATGTAGGGGACCTTCTGCACCTGCGCCTCGCGGATCTTGTAGCCCAGCTTCTCGTTGCGGGCGTCGAGCTCGACCCGGAGGCCGGCGGCGGACAGCCCGGCGCGGACCCGCTCGCCGTATTCGGCGAACTTCTCCGACACCGGCAGGATCACGGCCTGCACCGGCGCGAGCCAGAGCGGGAACGCCCCGCCCGTCTGCTCGATCAGGATCGCGATGAAGCGCTCCAGAGAGCCTAACATGGCGCGGTGGATCATGACCGGCCGGTGCTCGGCGCCGTCGGCGCCGACGAAGGAGAGACCGAAGCGCTGCGGCATCTGGTAGTCGAGCTGGATGGTGCCGAGCTGCCAGCTCCGCCCCAGCGCGTCGTGGACGTGGAAGTCGATCTTGGGGCCGTAGAAGGCGCCGTCCCCCGGGTTGACCCGGTACGCCATGCCCGCCTTGTCCAGCGCCGCCTGGAGCGCCGCCTCGGCGTGCGACCACAGCTCGTCCGAGCCGATCGACTTCGCCGGCCGCGTCGACAGCTCGACCGCGACGGCGTCGCCGAAGCCCAGCGTGCGGTAGACCTCGAGGATCATCGACGCCACCCCCAGCACCTCGGCCTCGATCTGCTCCTCGGCGCAGAAGATGTGGGCGTCGTCCTGGCAGAACGAGCGCACCCGGAACAGACCCGAGGTCACGCCGCTCCTCTCGTAGCGGTGCAGCCGGCCGAAGTCGGCGTAGCGCACCGGCAGGTCGCGGTACGAGCGCAGCCGCGTGCCGAAGATCAGGCAGTGCGTCGGGCAGTTCATCGGCTTGACCGCGAACTGCCGCTCGTCGACCTCGGTGAAGAACATCGCGTCGCGGTAGTTGTCGTAGTGGCCCGAGGTCTTCCAGAGGTCGACGTCCAGGATCTGCGGCGTGATCACCTCGCCGTAGCTGTAGCGGTGGTAGAGCTCGCGCACGTAGTTGGCCAGCGCGTTGTAGACCACCGCCCCCCGGGGGTGGAAGAACGGCGTCGCCGGCGCCTGCGGGCTGAAGGAGAAGAGGTCGAGCTCCTGGCCGAGGCGGCGGTGGTCGCGCGCCCGCGCCAGCTCCAGCCGCTCCAGGTACTCCTGCAGCTCCTTCTCCGAACCGAAGGCGGTGCCGTAGATGCGCTGCAGGCGCTCGTTGGCCTCGTCCCCTTTCCAGAAGACGCCGGAGGCCTCCAGCAGCTTGACCGCGCCGACCTGCGACAGGCGCTGCGCGTGCGGCCCGCGGCAGAGGTCGGTGAAGCGGCCGTCGAGACCATGGCGGAACAGCGTGATCGTCTCGCCTTCCGGGATGTCCTTGAGGCGCTCGACCTTCAACGTCTCGCCCATCCCGCGGAAGAGGCGCTCGGCCTCCTCGCGGCTCACCTCGACGCGCTCGATCCCGCCGCCGCCCTCTTCAGAGAGGATGTCGCGCATTGCCTGCTCGATGCGCTCCAGGTCCTCGGGCGTGAAGGCGCGCGGGAAGCGGAAGTCGTACTGGAACTTCTCGCTGTGGTCCTGGCGCCCGACGTCGACCTCGGCCTCGGGCCAGAGGCGCTTGACGGCGTCGGCCAGCACGTGCTCGGCGGTGTGGCGCAGGAACTCGCCGGCCTCCGGGCTCTTGACCGTGAAGACGCGGAAGGCGCCGCCGCGCGCCAGCGGCTGGCGCAGGTCGACCTTCTCGCCGTCGAGCTCGGCGCCGACGGCGTCCTTGGCGAGGCGCGGCCCGATCGCCGCGGCCACCGCGAGCGGCGTGGTGCCGGCCTCCACGGCGCGGACCGAACCGTCGGGGAGGGTGAGGCGGATCGCCTCCGTCATCGTCTCCATTTCATCTTTCAGCAAGCTTGAGCGAGCAGGGACACGGGGAGCCCGGGCCGGCCGCCCGACAGGGAGAGGCTCACGAGCGGAGAGAGGGTTGGTAGGCGCTAGCGGACTCGAACCGCTGACCTCTACCGTGTGAAGGTAGCGCTCTAACCAGCTGAGCTAAGCGCCTGAGCATGCGTCCTGAAGGCCTCTAGAGACGGTTCCCGATGATCGAAGTGTGGTAGGCCCGAGCGGACTTGAACCGCTGACCTCTACGATGTCAACGTAGCGCTCTAACCAGCTGAGCTACGGGCCTGAATTTTTGCTATCCTATCCCGACGCGCCCATCGAACGCTCCGGGGACCGTGAAGGTAACAAACCTTTCCGCGAGGTGTCAAGGCGGCCCTCCCGGAATCAAGGGGACGCGGCGGGTCCATTCAAAATTCCGGACCGAAATCCAAGGCCTTGATCGAGGGCGGCGTCCGTTCCGCTCGTCCTTATTTGAAATCAACGAGTTAGAGAGAGTCATGACTGGCATGGAACATGCCTTTCGTAGTCTCGGACAGAGATGTCCGACAACAACGTACGATGCTCCGGCCGTAATCTGGAGCAGAAGGACAACCCCACAAAGGAGGGATGCATGAGACGACAGTTTTGGCTGGTCTTGGCGCTGCTCATGGCACTGCCGGTCCTGGCGTTCGGCCAGGCCCAGACCACCGGTCGGATCACCGGTACGGTGACCGACGAGCAGGGCGCGCCGGTCGCCGGCGCGACGGTCACCGTCAACAACACCGAGCTGCAGCTCGAGCGGACCGCGACGACCGGCCCCAACGGCGAGTTCCTCTTCGCCCTGCTGCCGGTCGGTCCGTACTCGACCACCGTCACGGGCGAGGGCCGTCAGCCGCAGGTGCTGACGTTCCGCCTGGGCGTCGGCGAGACCGTGCCGCTCAACGTGCAGCTCGCTCCCGGCGACGTGATCGCCGAGGAGATCACGGTCACCGGCACCGCCACGGCGCTGGAGACCACCACGATCGGCGAGAACTTCGACTACGAGACCGAGGTCGAGCAGCTGCCGATCCCCGTCCGCCAGATCGAGACCGTGGCGGCGCTGTCGCCCAACATCTCGTTCGGCCCGACCCCGGGCACCGTGGCGATCGCCGGCGCGCCGTCGTTCGACACCACGATCCTGCTCGACGGCGCCGAGGTGTCCGACCCGTACTTCGGCTCGGCCCCGGTGGTCTACCTCGAGGACGCGATCGAAGAGGTACAGGTCCTGACCTCCGGCATCAGCGCCCGCTACGGCCGGTTCCAGGGCGGCGTCATCAACGCCATCACCAAGTCCGGCAGCAACGAGTTCGAAGGCACGCTGCGCGCCGAGTTCGACAAGGGTGAATGGAACTCGCAGACGCCGTTCAACGAGAACCAGTCCGACATCCTGAACCGGGTCTACCAGGCCACCCTGGGCGGCTACATCCTGCGCGACCGCCTCTGGTTCTTCGCCGGCGGCCGCACGATCCCGGAGCAGGCGACGGACTTCACCGCCACCCGCACCGGCGAGAGCTTCCAGCGCCTGCGCAACGAGGACCGCTGGCAGGCCAAGGTCCGCGGCGCCATCACCTCGAACCACCTGGTCGACCTGAGCTACCTGAGCTATGAGGCCGTGTCCAATCCCTACAACGGTCTGACCACCGGCGACAGCCGGGCTCTCGGCAAGCGGACCGACCCGCGCGAGACCTCCACGCTCAACTACCAGGGCGTGCTCGGCGCCAACACCTTCCTCGAGCTGCAGGCGACCGAGAAGAACGTCCAGATCTTCTCCGGCGGCGACCCCGCCCTGGGCGATCCGTTCCAGGAGAGCGCCACCGGCGCCATCTTCAACAACCACTGGTGGGACTTCAACGACCCGAGCACCCGCAGCAACCAGACGGCGGCGTTGAACCTCACCCAGTCGCTGGCCACCGACAGCTTCGGCTCCCACACCCTGGAGGGCGGCCTGCAGTGGGTCGAGTCCACCACCGGCGGTGAGAACCGGCAGTCCTCGACCGGCTACAACCTGATCGCCACCAACACCGCCCGCGACTTCGTCTCCGGCGTGGTCAACGGCGAGCCGTTCTTCAACCTCGTCACCGGCCAGGCCCAGCGCTGGGTCGCCCTGCCGCTCGGCGGCGAGCAGGTGATCGAGAACACCGCCGCCTACGTCCAGGACGGCGTCACGTTCGGCAAGTTCCGCCTCGACGCTGGCGTGCGCTACGACATCTATGACGGCTCCGGCCCGCTGCCCGAGTTCAACATGGACTTCGACGGCATCGGTCCGCGCCTCGGCCTGACCTACAGCGTCACCCCGGCCTGGCAGCTGCAGGCCACCTACGGCCGCTACATCAGCCGTTTCAACGACCGCGTCTCCAACAACGTCACCGGCGTCGGCAGCGCGCCGCGCATCATCAGCCTGTACGGCGGCCCGACCCTGCGGGGTATCTCCGGAGCCGAAGTCCAGGCGGCGCTCCGCAACGACGCCTACTGGCAGCAGGTCATCGGTTACACCAGCCCGGTTCAGGCCACGGCCTTCCAGGACGATGCCATCGAGGCGCCGTACGCCGACGACTACAACCTGTCGGTCCGGCACGCCCTGCCGCGCAACACCGGCTCGGTCGTCGTCTCTTACATCAACCGTGACTACAAGAACCTCCTCGACGATTTCCTCGGACAGGCCTGTCAGTACGGCTTCAGCATCGACAACTGCAGCAACACGACGACGGTTGTCAACCCGGCCGGCGGCCGCAACACCGTCGACACCCGGATCTACTCGAACAACGACGCCGCCCGCCGCGAATACGAGGCCATCAACCTGATCTGGGACTACCGGCCGAGCTCGCGCTGGCTGATCTCTGGCAACTACACCTACGGCAAGACCCGGGGCAACTACGAGGGCGAGGGCCGCAACACCCCCTCCTCCGGCTCGGTCATCGGCGACTACCCCCTGTCCGTCAACCAGGCCGCCGCGATCCCGTTCGGCCCCACCGATGACGACATCCCCCATCGCTTCATCGGCCTGGCGTCCTACAACTTCGACCTCAACCGTTTCGGCTCGCTGGCCGTGGGCTCGGTCCTGACCTACCAGTCGGGCTACCCCTGGAGCGTCACCGGCCTGGTGCCGCTGACCCCGAGGCCCGAGTACGCCAGTGAGAGCGGCAGCTTCACCTACTACTTCGGCGAAAACGGCGAGGTCAACCAGCACGAGCGCGGCTCGCACCGCTTCAACGACTGGTGGAGCCTCGACCTGTCGACCGGCTACGAGCTGCCGATCTTCAGCGACTTCAACCTCTTCCTGAAGGTCGCGGTGACCAACATCCTCAACAACGACACGCTCATCAGCCACCAGACCACCGGCATCGCCAACCGTGACGCCGCCGGCAACGTCATCAGCTGGTCCCCGTCCGGCACCTGCAACGGCGCGCCGGCCACGATCAACAGCAGGTCGCGGACCTGCACCGGCTTCGGCCGTATCCGCGACCAGCTGGACTACCAGGATCCGCGCGAGTTCCTGGTGACCGTCGCCCTCGACTTCTAGTCCTGGGCTTCATTCCGTTTGATCAGGGCCGCCGGGCAACCGGCGGCCCTTTTCTTTGCCCCTTCCTTGCCGCGCCGGCCTCGAACGCCGGTTCAAAATTCTGGACAACGATTCAACCCGTTGGGCGTCCGCTGGCGGAACACGCGTTTTCTGCCATACATTCCACCTTTGGAATCAATGTGTTACGCTCCTGTCTCCGTGGCACGGAAAGTGCCTTTACCCTGGGCATGGGACGGAAGTCCCGGAAACTTTGGTACCGCTCCAGCCCTCCGGGACCGGAGCAAGTCGTTCAACCTCAAGAAGGAGGATATGCATGAGAAGACAGTCATGGCTGGTCCTGGTGCTGCTCCTGGCGCTGCCAGTGCTGGCATTCGGCCAGGCTCAGACCTCGGGCCGGATCAACGGCCAGGTGACCGATGACCAGGACGCGCCGATCGCGGGCGCCACGGTCACGGTCAGCAACACCGAGCTGCAGCTCGAGCGGACCACCACGACCGGCCCCAACGGCGATTTCCTGTTCGCCCTGCTGCCGGTCGGCCCGTACTCGGCGACCGTCACCGGCGAGGGCCTTCAGCCGCAGGTGCTGACGTTCCGTCTGGGCGTCGGCGAGACCGTGCCGCTGAACGTGCAGCTCTCTCCCGGCGACGTGGTCGCCGAGGAGATCACGGTCACCGGCGCCGCCACGGCGCTCGAGACCACCTCGATCGGTGAGAACTTCGACTACGAGACCGAGGTCGAGCAGCTGCCGATCACCGACCGTTCGATCGAAGACGTGGCGGCGTTGTCGCCGAACATCTCGTTCGGCCCCACCGGCGGCACCCTGTCGATCGCCGGCGCGCCCTCGTTCGACACCACCATCCTGCTCGACGGCGCCGAGGTGTCCGACCCGTACTTCGGTTCGGCCCCCGAGGTGTACATCGAGGACGCGATCGAAGAGGTGCAGGTCCTGACCTCCGGCATCAGCGCCCGCTACGGCCGGTTCCAGGGCGGCGTCATCAACGCCATCACCAAGTCCGGCAGCAACGACTTCGAAGGCACCGCCCGCGTCGAGCTCGAACAGGAGGACTGGAACTCCCAGACGCCTTTCGAAGAGGAGCAGGACGACACCCTGAACAAGGTCTACCAGGCCACCCTGGGCGGCTACATCCTGCGTGACCGCCTCTGGTTCTTCGCCGGCGGCCGCACGATCCCCGAGCAGTCCACCAGCAGCACCACGATCGTCACCGGCGAGAGCTTCACCGAGACCCGGAACGAAGACCGCTGGCAGGCCAAGCTGCGCGGCGCCATCACCGAGAACCACCTGGTCGACTTGAGCTACCTGAGCTACGAGTCGGAGGTCAATCCCTACGACGGCCTCGGCGCCGGCGACGACCGGGCGCTCGGCAAGCGGTCCGACCCGCGCGAGACCACCACGCTCAACTACCAGGGCGTGCTCAGCTCCAACACCTTCCTGGAGCTCCAGGCGACCCAGAAGAACGTCGAGATCCTCTCCGGCGGCGACCCGTCGCTCGGCGACCCGTTCCTCGACGCCAACAGCATCATCGTCTACAACAACGGCTGGTGGGACTACAACGACGCCAGCGTCCGCGACAACGAGACCGCGGCCGCCAACGTCACCCACTCGCTGAGCACCAGCGGATTCGGCTCGCACACCCTGGAGGGCGGCATCCAGTACGTCAACTCCACCACGGGCGGTGAGAACCGGCAGTCCTCGACCGGCCTGAACCTCCTGGCCATCAACTCGCAGGACGACTTCTACGCCGGCCAGGTCAACGGCGATCCGCGGTACAACCTGTACAACTTCGAGGCCTTGCGGTGGGAGTCCCTGCCGCTGGGCGGTCAGCAGGAGATCGAAAACACCGCCGTCTACCTCCAGGACGGCATCAACGTCGGCAACTTCCGGTTCGACCTCGGCGTGCGGTACGACCAGTACGACGGCTCGGGCCCGCTGCCGAGCTTCGGCATCGACTTCGACGGCTTCTCGCCGCGCGTCGGCGTCACCTACAACGTCAGCCCGAGCTGGCAGGTGCAGGCCGCGTACGGCCGCTATATCAGCCGTCTGAACGACAACGTCGGCAACAACGTCACCGGCGTCGGCAGCGCTCCCCGCATCACCACGCTCTACACCGGGCCGGATCTGCTCAACGCCACCGCGGCTCAGATCCAGGCGGCGCTCCGCAACGACGCCAACTGGGGAATCATCCTTGGCTACCTCGATCCGACCCAGCCCACGACCTTCATCGCCAACGACGTCTCGGCGCCGTACGCCGACGACTACAACCTCTCGCTCCGGCACGCGCTGCCGCGCAACACCGGCTCGGTCGTGCTGTCGTACATCAACCGCGAGTACAAGAACCTGCTCGACGACTTCGTCGGCGGCGTGTGCAGCGACTTCGGTCTGGACATCGACAACTGCAGCGACATCTCCACCGTGGTCGATCCGGTTGGTCAGGAGACCGACCTGGATACGATCGTCTGGGCGAACAACGACAACGCCACCCGTGAGTACGAAGCCATCACCGCGATCTGGGACTACCGTCCGACCTCGCGCTGGCTGCTCTCGGGCAACTACACCTTCGCCGAGACCCAGGGCAACTACGAAGGTGAGGGTCAGAACACCCCCGCCTCCGGCTCGATCCAGGGCGACTTCGTCGACGCCATCGACCAGGCGGCGGCCATCCCCTTCGGCTACACCGACGACGACATCCGTCACCGCCTCATCGCCCTGGGTTCCTACACCTGGGACCTGAACCGGTTCGGCGCCCTCTCCCTGGGCTCGATCTTCCGCTACCGGTCGGGCCTCCCCTACAGCCTCGCAGCCACGGTGCCGGTGCGGAACGTCCCCCAGTACCTCGGTGACGCCGGCAGCACCTACACCTACTTCTTCGGCCGCAACGGCGAGATCACCAGCCACGAGCGGAACGCCCGCCGGTTCAACGACTTCTGGGCCGTTGACCTGTCGACCCGTTACGAGCTGCCGATCTTCAGGGACCTCAACGTCTTCCTGAAGCTCGCCGTCACCAACCTGACCGACAACAGCGAGGTCATCCGTCACCAGACCTCCGTCGCCGCCCGGCTCGACGCCAACGGCAACGTCATCGGCTTCCGGACCATCGGCAACTGCGGTCTGAACTCCGAGCCGTCCGAGAGCTGCACCGGCTTCGGCCGCATCCGCAACGAGCTGGACTACCAGCTGCCGCGCGAGTTCCTGTTCACGGTCGCGGTCGACTTCTAGTCGTCCTCGGCTCCGTTCCCTGGAGGGCCGCCGGGCAACCGGCGGCCCTTTTTCTTCCCCTCTACCTTCTTATACGGATGCGGGGGCCCCGTCGTCACCGCACGGCGACGAGCCAGCCCTTGAGGTACTCGCCCTGGGGGTGGGTGATGGCGACCGGATGGTCGGGGGCGGCGCCGAGCGGGGCGAGCAGCGAGGCCCGCGCGCCGGCCTCGACCGCCGCGGCAAAGAGGATCTGGCGGAAGAGGCGGGCGTCCACCGCGCCGCTGCAGGTGAAGGTCAGCAGGAACCCGCCCGGAGCGACGCGCGCGAAGGCCAGCCGGTTCAAATCCTTGTAGGCGCGCGCCGCGGCGTCCAGGTCGGGGCGCTTGCGCACCAGCGGCGGCGGATCGCAGACCACCAAGCCGTAGCGCTCCGTCCGCTGCCGCAGGTCGGTGAAGACGTTGGCCTTCACCCACTCGGAAGCGTCCGGGTCGAAGCCGTTGAGCTCGTGATGCCGGCGCCCGCGTTCGAGCAGCCGCGCCGCGGACTCGACGTGGGTGACCCGCAAGGCGCCGCCGCGTAGCGCGTGGACGCCGAACGCGGCGGAGTGGGCGAAGAGGTCGAGCACCGCGCGGCCGGCGGCGAAGCGGCCGGCCAGGCGGCGGTTCTCCCGCTGGTCGCAGTAGAAACCGGTCTTCTGCCCCCCCGCGAGCTCGGCCGTGAAGGTCAGCCCCGCCTCGGCGAACAGGGCCTCGGCCGGCGGCTCGCCGGCCACCACCTCTTCCCCCTGGTCGGCGAGCCCCTCGGCGCCCCGCGACGGCACGTCGTTGGCCTGCACGATGGCGTGGCCGGGGAACAGCTCGGCGAGGGCGGCGTAGGCCGCGCCGCGGACCGCCTCGAGGCCGCTCGCCGTCACCTGGCTGACCAGCACGTCGCCGAAACGGTCGACGGTCCAGCCGGGGACGCCGTCGCCTTCGGCGTTGAGCAGCCGGTAGCCGGTGGTCTCGGGCGGCAGGACCGCCTGCCGCAGCGCCGCCGCCTCGGCCAGACGGGCGGCGAAGAAGCCGCGGTCGGCCCGCTCGGCCC
>JBKKAU010000291.1:0-11778 GCA_046714475.1 Thermoanaerobaculia bacterium | reverse complement strand
CCTCCAGACGGAGGGGCCGCGGAAGAGACCCGCGGGTGTCATAATCCTCTCCGTTCTCCTGTGGCGACGGAACGCAGGCAGACGACTTCGAAAGGAAACGACATGAAACCGAGGCATTTCGCCGCCGCCCTCGTCCTGTTGTTTGCGGCCTGCGCGGGGAAGACCAACGACAGCACGGGAGCCGGGGCGGATCCGTTCGCCATGCCGGCAAACCTCCAGAGCACACCCTCCGGGCTGCAGTACGCCATCGACCAACCCGGCACCGGAGCCATGCCTCAGACGGGGCAGACGGTAACCGTCCACTACACCGGCTGGCTCACGGACGGCACCAAGTTCGACAGCTCCCGCGATCGCGGGGAGCCGTTCGAGTTCGTCCTCGGGCAGGGGAACGTGATCCAGGGCTGGGACGAGGGCGTGGCCGACATGAAGATCGGCGAGAAGCGGACGCTGGTGATCCCGCCGGCCCTCGGCTACGGCGAGCAGGGCGCGGGCGGCGCCATCCCGCCCAATGCCACGCTCGTGTTCAAAGTCGAGTTGCTGGGCGCCCGGTAGCCATGGATGCGCCCGAATAGCGCCTGGCGTCTACGCCGGCCGCCAGATTGCGGTGGCCACTCCAGAGAGGCGCCAGCCGAACCGCCCACAGATGATTGTGTTTTGGAGGGCAGGGTTCGGCTGTTACCTGGATCACGACCGTCAGAGAGATCGGCGCCTCATCAGCACCAAGTCCTCGAATAGTCGCACTCCACCCAATTGCCTACCGACCTGTTGCAGTAGAAGTCACCCCAGCAACTGATGGATCTGCCAAGAACTCCAGGGCTGGGACTCGGGCAGACCGTCTGTTTATAGCAAGGACCCGTGGTGTATTCGTTGGGGGCGGCAGCCCCGCTCGGGGTCGGCTCCGGAGTGAGCGCGGACTCGAGCGTGAGAGGACAAGCACTTTCGCCGGGCTCTACCAGGGATGCGGGTTCTTGGGGAGCGGTGGCTTCGGACAGGACGGCCGCCGGGACGAGCGTGGCCAAAGTGAGGACGAGGACTGCTGACTTCCAGAGTTGCGGCATCGATTCTCCTCCGTTAAGAAGTTGATCAGGCCCACATACTACCGCACGTCCGCGCCTCTCTCGGCGAGCAGAGAGCGGAGCACGGAGCGATGACAGCGGGATTCGTCGGTGCAATAGCAACCGACGGCAAAGTCGGTCTGGTGCGAGAGCGCGGCCAGGAGGTCGAGCGTCCTGCTGTTTTCCGGCGTCGCCATCTCGGCCCGGTACTTCTTCACGAAGGCCGCCCACTCGCTGTCTGTCTTGGCATCTTGAGCCTGCTTGACGACTTCGGCGCTGGGCGCCAGGTTCGGAAACCACACATCGAACCAGTTCTGCGAAGAGTATTCGCTTTTCGGGACCCCCCGAGGAGGGCGCCGGACGGTGCCGATCCGCAAACCTTCACCGGGAGCTCGATCGCTGCCCAGACGGATAATGTGAACGGACATATCTGGTCTCCTTTCGCCTCTGACATGCTACTCTATGCTCAGAAAGCATAAGAAAAGGAGTCCTCCTCATGCGCCGCCGCTCGTCCTGGGTCCTCCTCCTCGTCCTCTCCCCCCTGTCCGCCCGGGCCGGAGACACCCAACCCGACCGGGTCCTGGGCCAGCCCAACCTGTTCGCGAACGGCGCCAACATGATCGACCGCCGGGGGCTGAGCTATCCCGAGGGCATCGCCATCGACACCTCGGTCACGCCGAACCGGCTCTATGTGGCGGACACCGAGAACCACCGGGTCCTCGGCTGGCGGGATGTCGCGAGCCTGCGCAACGGCAAGCCCGCCGACCTGGTGCTCGGCCAGACGACCCCCTTCACCGGGACCTGCAACACCGGCGGCTATGATTTCGGGAGGACCGCCTCGACCCTCTGCCATCCGACCGGGCTGGCGGTCGACCGCGCGGGGAACCTCTATGTCTCCGACAGCGGGAACGCGCGGGTCCTCGAGTACGACTCGCCGTTCACGACCGACGCCGTGGCCGACCGGCTCTTCGGGCAGCGGAGCTTCTCCGACTGGGACCTGTGCACCGTCCACGTCTTCAACTGCCCGACCGCGGAATCTCTCAGATCCCCCGGGAGACTCGCTCTGGACGGGACCGGAAACCTCTACGTGGCGGACCGCGGGAACAACCGGGTCGCCCGCTACGACGCGCCCCTCACGACCGACGCCGTGGCCGACAAGGTCTACGGGCAGGCCGACTTCAACACCTCCGCCTGTGATTTTCTGGATGACCGAAACCTTTGCGACCCGACCGGCCTCGAGGTGGACCCGGCGGGCCGCCTCTGGGTCGTCGCCTCCGGGATCATCCTGCAGTACGACGCGGCGGCGACCGGCGACACCGTGGCCGACCGGGTCTTCTTCCCGAGCCAGACCGAATGCGTCTTCGATCAGCCGCGCAGCGCCTCCACTCTCTGCGGGGTGACCGCCCTGGCGTTCGATCCTGCCGGCAATCAATACCTCGTCAGCTCGGGGGACAGCCGCGTCCTAGAGCTCCACGGATCGCTGCTCGCCGACGCGGTGGCCGACCGGGTCTTCGGCCAGGCGGACTTCACCGGGAAAGCCTGCAACCGCTACGTGCCGGACGCGCCCCCGCCCCTCCTCCCCAGCGCGGCGAGCCTCTGCATGCCTGTGGACGCGGCCACGGACGCCTCCGGCAACCTCTACGTGGTCGACCGCAACAACGTCCGCGTGCTCGTCTACCGCTCGCCGCTCGCCGACCCCGTCGCTGACATCGCCGACGTCGTTCTGGGCCAGGCCCGGTTCGACACCGACATCCCGAACAGCCGCGACCGGCGCGGCCTGGTCCATCCCCGGGGCGTGGCCGTGGACCGGAGCGTCTCCCCGAACCGCATCTACGTCATGGACATGGGCAACCAGCGCGTGCTGGGCTGGCGGGATGCCGAGGGATTCCACAACGGCGCCCCGGCGGACCTGGCGATCGAGGGGCTCCTCGTCCGCAACGACTACGTACGGCCGGGCCTCGCCGTGGACTCCCGGGGAAACCTCTATGTACCGGACGTCGAAAGGCAACGGGTGCTGGAGTACGACTCTCCATTCGAGACCGACACGCAGCCCGACCGGACCTTCGGCCGGGGCGCCAGCCCGTTCGGCTGCATCCAGGAGATCGGTCCGGACACCCTCTGCTATCCCGCCGACGTCGCCGTGGATGCCCAGGGGAACGTCTCCATCCTGGACGCCTTCCACAACCGGGTGCTCTGGTACCGGACGCCGCTCTCCAGGGACACCCTCCCCGACCGCGTGTACGGACAGATGGGGAGCTTCCGCTCCGGCCAGTGCAACAAGGGGGGGGTCTCGGCGGACAGCCTCTGCCCGCTGGAGTGCAGGGACGTCCGCTGCCACAATGACTACACCTACGCGGGGCTGGCCATGGACGAGGCCGGGCACCTGTACGTCTCCGATTTCCTCAACCACCGGGTCCTGATGTTCGACACGTCCACCAACGACACCACGGCCGACCGGGTGTTCGGGCAGCAGGGGAGCTTCCGGACGAACGCCTGCGGACCCGGCGAGCGCCGCAGCCTCTGCTCACCCGCCGGGCTCGCCGTGGGCCCCTCGGGCGATCTCTACGTCGCAGACACCCGCGACCGGCGGGTCGTCCAGTACGGCGCGCCGCTGATCCGCGAGCGAATCCGCCAGATCTTCCCGGGCACGGACGACTGCACGGGACACCCCGAAGAGCTCTGTATCCCGACCGCCGTCGCTCTCGACGATGAAGAAGACCTCTTCGTGACCGACCCGTTCCGGCACCGGGTGCTGGCTTACGACGCGGACCACTAACCAGCAGGCCGGGAGCGGAGATGAACCGTTACTTTTGGGGTCTGATGCTGTTCGCCTTCCGCGGCGCGGTCCACGCCGCTCCCCAGGATTTCGTTCCCGCGCCCGCCGCGGCCCGCTACGCCGTCCTCGATGTCGACCTGGTCGATTCCTTGGTCGTCCCCGAAAAGCTGGATCTGGTTCACCTCGCGGAGGAGGACGTGGCGCGGGACCGGCTGGGGCTGCCGCCGCGCTTCGCCGTCCCGCGACGGGTGGCCGGCTGCTGCTGTACTCGACGGACGGCGCCCAGGTCGCGAGGCCTTTCACCGCCGCCGACAACGAAGAGCATGGCGAGCTCTGGACGCCGGTCGTCCCCACCCGCGACCTCATCGTGGAGCTCACCGTGCCGGAGCGGGAGGCCCGGACGGTCGAGTTGGAGCTCGGTTGGGTCAACCAGGGCTACCGCGGTTTCGGGACGATCTCCGCCGAGGCCTATCAGAAGTCCGGCAGTTGCAATCTCGACGTCGCGTGTCTGGATCCTGGCGATTCTTGGCGCGAGGAGATGCGGGCGGTCGGCGTGATCTCGAGGGGCGGCTCCACGTTCTGCACCGGCTCGCTGGTCAACAACACCGCCGGCGACAACAAAATGTATTTCATCACCGCCTACCACTGCGGAGTCTCGACTTTCAATGCGGCTTCGCTGGTGGTCTACTGGAATTATCAAAACTCTTTCTGCCGGACGCCTGGCAGCGCCGCGAGCGGGCAGCCCGGCGACGGCCAGCTCAACCAGTTCCACACCGGCTCTTCCTTGCTCGCCTCCTACTCCCCCTCGGACGTCACCCTGGTGGAGCTCGACGACCTGCCGGTCCCGGCCTACAACCATCACTGGGCGGGATGGGACCGTTCGACGGGCGACTTCGCGTGCAGCGCCGCGTCGCCCTGCGCGACGATCCACCATCCGCGGACCCAGGAGAAGCGGATCACCTACTCCACCGTGCCCACGGCGACCTCCAGCGACGGCACTCACGTCTGGGCCTACTGGGCGACCGATCCCCCCGGCCCCTTCACCGTTCCGGGAGCGACCGAGCCCGGTTCGTCCGGCTCGCCGCTCTACAACCCGGCCGGCCTTTTCATCGGCCAGTTGCATGGCGGACCGTCAGCCTGCGGCTCCACGGCCAGCAACCTCTCCGACTATTACGGGCGCCTCAGCGCCTCCTGGAGCGGGGGCGGCCTTTCGAGCTGGCTCGACCCGGAAAACACCGGCGCCACGACGGTCCAGGGCATCGACCTGGCGACCCCGGCGACGGACTTCTACACGCTCACCCCTTGCCGCGTCCTCGACACACGCGACCCCTCGGGGCTTTATGGCGGCCCGGCTCTCGCCGCGGGGATCCCGCGCTCCTTCGACCTGGCCGGCCTTTGCGGCATCCCGGCCGAGGCCCAGGCGGTGTCCGTGAACATCACCGTCACCGGTCCCACCGCGACCGGCTATCTCCGGGCCTATCCCGGGGGAGTCATCCCGCCGCTCGCGAGCGCGATCAACTTCTCCGCCGGCCAGACCCGCGCCAACAACGCAATCCTGCCGCTGGCGGCGGACGGCCAGGGCACGCTGACTTTCGAGGCCAGCCTCGCAACCGCCGGCGCCGTCCACCTGATCGTGGACGTCAACGGGTACTTTCAGTAGCGGGATTCAAAATGGCGCCGGCCGGCGCGGGCGCGTCCCCCACCGGCCAGGCCTGAACCGGTCAGCTGAGCGGTCCGCCGTTGGGGATCGGCACGCATCGGCAGCAGTTGTTCGGCTTGAACAACAGCCGGAACCCTTCCGGACAGGGCGCGCAACGCACCGCCGCGCAGCCGATGGGAGGATCGGCGCTGACCGGCGGCAGGGAGACGAGCCCCCAGGCGCCCAGCGTCACGACGCCCGCGAGAATGAGCCTTCTCATCGAGAGCCTCCTTTCGGATTGAGGAGAGCCGCCATGGCCTTCCTCAATCTTCCAGGTTAGTCCTCTAAAGGATTTAATTCAAGCAAGTAGACGAGGCGGGCCGATCTCACCGGCACAGGTCCAGCACGACCTCCACGCGGCGGTTCTTCTGACGCCCCTGGGGATCGTCCGAACCGTCGGGTTTGGCGTTGGGCGCGACCGGACGCCGCTCGCCCCATCCCTGGGTCGGGGTCCCGGCGGCCACCGCGCCCCGGGCGACGAGCCAGTCCTTTACGGCCAGAGCCCGCTTTTCGCTCAGGGTCTGGTTGTAGGCGTCGGCGCCCTTGGCGTCCGTATGGCCCTCGATCGTCGCCGGATGCTTGCCGGCCTTGGCGACGAGAGGGAGCAGGGCCTCCAGCGTCTCCTCGGCCTCGTGCGTGAGCGCGGCCTTGTCGAACTCGAAAAGCGCGTCCGCTCCCACCAGGAAGCGCTTGGTGCACTTCGCGTCTTCGGTCCGAATCGCCTGGAGTCCCTTCGGGACCTGAAGGTCGCCGGGCGTCTGCCAGGTGTCCCTCGGCTTCTGGATCTCGCCCGGCGTCTGCCAGGTCCCCTTCGGCTTCTGGATCTCCTGCTGCGCGGCGGCGGGCAGGGCCAGGGCGAGCAGCATCAAGCCGGCAAACCTGGCGCGGATGGGATGAAGCATGACGAGCCTCCCTCGGTTCTCGGTCCTCTGCTGGACAGGATGCGCTGATTCTATCCCATGGCAGCCCGCTGATCGCCCCAATGCTTGGGCCATTCGATCTCGTGCGGCAAGGTGCCGAGCGTCTCCATGACGTGGATGAGCTTCTGGTGCAGGCGCTCGCGCTCGGCCGCCACCTCCGGCGAGACCTTCGTGCCGGGATGGCCGAGGTTCTCCACCTCCCGCTGGTCCCGGGGGACGGCGAGGTCGTACATCTCGTACTCGAACGGCTGATCGGTGAAGATGTCGTAATAGACCGCGTACTTCCACCGGCCTTCGATGATCGCCCGGATATGGTTCGCGGCGGGGACGTAGAAGTAGAGGTCCTCGTAGGTGAAATGGATGTGGCCCTGCACCTCGGCCTTGGGGTTGGACAGGATCGGCGAGAGGTCCCGCCCCTTGAAGACCCAGCGGTCGAGGTCGGGCACCCCGGCCAGGTTGGCCAAGGTCGGCAGCAGGTCGATCAGGCTGACCAGAGAGTCGGTCTCGGAACCCCGGCAATGTTTGAAGAGGTTTGGATTGGAGATCACGAAGGGGACGTTCAGCGCCTCCTCGTACATGTTGAACATCTTCTGCCGCTGCAGCCCGTGCGACATGGCCATGTCGCCGTGATCGCTGATGCGGACGATGACCGTGTCGTCGAAATGAGGGGACTCCTTCAGGGCCTCGAGCACCTGCAGGATCTGGAGGTCGACGTGCCGGCAGAGGTAGGCGTAGAAACGGCAGTAGCCGAGCTGCGCGTCGATATCGTCGGCGGTGATCGGACCGTTGCCCGCGTTGGCCAAAGTCCGGAACTGGGACTGGCTCTGCGGCTTGGTGGACAGGTCCTCGTTCCAGGTCGGCGGCCGGTCGATCGGCAGATCCTGGAATAGCGCATCGCTGTAGCCCCCGGCCTGATAGAGCGGCGTGCCGTTCACCATGGCGCCGCCGGTGCCCGGATAGGCCAGCACGTCGTGCGGGTTGACCAGCGAGACGATCAGGCAGAACGGCTTGTCGGAGTCGTAGGTGCGGAGGAAATGCACCGCGCTCTCCGGCTCGAGCAGGCCGTACGGCACCTCGCCGTACTTGGCGGCCTGGCCGCGGCCGTTGATGAAGCGCTGATCGTTGTTCGTAGTGCCGCCGCCCATGTTCTCGATCGCCATGTTGTCGCCGGCGTCGGGCATCGTCCAACCGTCGAAGCCGTAGCGCTCCGCGAGTTGCTGGACGTCCACCGAAGTCCAGTATTTCTGATGGATGCCCCGTTCGATGTCGCGCACGAAGTTGGCGGGCTTGGTGAGGTGCCACTTGCCCTTGAAGATCACGTTGTAGCCGGCGGTCCTCAGGATCTTGGCGAGGTTCTGGATGTTGCTCGGCATGCCGCGCTGGCGGCGCTCCTTGATGTTCATGGCAAGACCCTGCATCGCGCCCTGGTCGGCCGTCACGTCGGTGATGACCTTGTGGATGTTGTCGAACTCGAGCACCTCCGTCACGCCGTGCTGCGCGGGGTAGAGGCCGGTCAGCATGGTGACGCGGGCGGGCGAGCAGGTGCACGAGTTGGTGTAGGCGCGGTTGAAGCTGATCCCGTGCTCCTTGAGCCAGCGCATCGCCGGCAGGTTCTTCTCCGCCCAGCCCTCCGGCCAGTACGGATTGCCGCTCTGCTGGTCGGTGATGACAATCATGAAGTTCGGCCTGCGGGGCATGAGGCTCCTCCTGGAAAAGGGTCAATCAAGGGCTCAACAGGGCGCGTCCGCGCCGGGTCCGCATCCTCTCGGATCGGTGCGGCGCGCTCGACTCCCGATGGCCAGGCTCAGAGGAGAACTATATGACACCGCGCCCGGCCACTAGACCATCGCGAAGGCAGGGATGGTCGTCGCGAAGCCAGGGGCAGCCCCTCCTTCTCCTTGGGCGGACGTCGTCCCTCCTGGGGAAGAGCCCATTCCTCCCTTCGCGACGGCCATCCCTCCCGGGGAAATGGCCGTTTCTGCCTTCGCGGAGGCCATCCCTGCCGGGGAAACCCTCATCCCTCTCTTCCGAAGCCTCATCCCTGCCTTCGCAACGGCCGCGAAGCGAGGGACAGTTCCTTCCCCACGAGGGATAGCCTCTTCCCCCCCAGGGACAGCCTTCGCGAAGGGAGGGATGGGCTCTTCCCAGCGCCTCTCCGGAAGCGCCTTGGCGCGCCTGCGGACGAAATGAAATCGATCGGCAGGTCACCACAAGTTCAGGGACAGGGAATCCAGGCGTATCCCTGGCAGGAGCCATGTACGGGCTTTCAGATCCAGTCGCGGGAGAGTCCGTTCCCATTACCGAGGCTGAACAGGAGACGAGCGATGAGGAGAGTTTTTTCAGTAGCTGCATGCCTTTTTCTGACCTTCGCCCTGGCCGGGGCCAGCGGCGAGCTTACCGGGGAGAATCTGCTGGTCAAAATTCCTGCAGGGTATGAGTTGGGGCATCACCAAAAGACAGACCAGAGCGAGATCAGTGAATTCATCCCCAAAGGGGAGCGTTTTGACAGTTGGAGCGAGATGGTCACTGTGCAGTTGTTTCCCGCTCCTCAGGACAACGCCAGATTCCTTGCCACCTTCGAGTCTCTGGCAAAGCAAGCCTGTACAGACGGGTCCGTGCAGGTTGTGGCGACGAGGGAGGAGAACGGATATCCCGTGAAGGTCTTTCAGTTGTTCTGCCCCACAAACCTGCAGACCGGCCTGGGAGAGACGACGTTCGTCAAGACGATCGAAGGAAAGGACAAGTTCTACGTCGTTCAAAAGGCATGGCGCACCGAAAAATACGAGCCCGACCAACTGCCGTTGACGGAAGACGATATTGTAAAGTGGACACAGTACCTGCGGTTCGTGCAGGTGTGCGACAGCCGAATCGAGGCACGGGCGTGCCCTTGATGGTTTGAAAGCCGATCCTGGCGGAAGGGCGGCGGAGCCTCCCGCGGGCGCTCCGCCGCGGCAGGATCAGCGGGGGTGGCAGCCGCAGACCGTCTGGCCCGAAGAGTTGGTGTAGAGCCCGCAGACGTAACCGCCGATGCAGCGGACCCGCGAGCAGAACGATGAGCACTGCTGCGGCGTCGTGGCGGCCTCCACCGGCGGCATGGGCCGCAGGTCCGCAAAGCCCAGGGAGAGAGCGAAGACGGTGAGCGCGAAGGTGAGCTTGGCTTTCATTGGAGTCTCCTCGTTCTCGGAGAGGGGAAGTCCTCTCACCTCTATACAGTGCGCCAGATCCCAGAGCCTGAGCCAGATTCTCCACAAGACAAGGCGTAACATACCCCGGCCCTCCGCCGCCTATAGAGGGAACCCAGGAAAGGAGATACCCCTATGGCAAGGCTCATCGTGGAGGCTGTATCCGACGAGACTGTCGGCAGCGACGTGGTCTGGCACCTGCAGCTCTATGTCTCGGTCTCTCGCGCCGACGACGGCAGACCGGTCACCGGCCTCACGCAATCGAACTTCAGGATCAGCTCCTCCGTCGGGCTGGTCCTCGATCCCAAGCCCTCGTTTGGCTCCGAGAGCCGGTGGGAACCTGGGGATACGGAGCTTTCCGGCTGCTACAGCTTGAGCATCAGTAGGAACGCAGGATTCGACAAATGGGCCAAGGGCGAGTACTACGCCTTCGGTCTCCAGGTCATTGTCAACGAGCGCAACGTTCCGACCCACTTCGGCCAGACCGTCGTGTCCGTGCTGAGCCAAGGCACGTAGCACATCGGACGGTGCGATCGGTGAATAACCCGGGCGCGAGGGGTGTTGGACAGGGCAGAACGCCGTCTTCTCCGGAGATCGCCCATGAGCCGATCGAAGCCTGCCCTCGCCCTCCTCGTCCTGAGCCTCGCGTCCCCGGCCCTGGCCCAGGAGAAGCCGCGAATCGAGAACCCGGCTATCGACATGGAGGGATACCTTCGCGTCGCGGAGCAGGCGGCGACGCATCGTGAGTCGCGCCGGCTCTCGGAAGACGAGTTCCTCCGCATGAGCCGCGAACCGGGCACCCTCGTGCTGGACGCCCGGAGCCGTCAGAAGTACGACGAGCTGCACATCCAGGGCGCTCTCAACCTCAGCTTCTCCGACATCGCCGTCGACAGCCTGAAACGGCTCATCCCGGACCCGAACACCCGAGTTCTCATCTACTGCAACAACAACTTCAGAAACGCCGAGGCGGCCTTCCCCTCCAAGCTTCCAACGGCCTCGCTCAACCTTTCGACCTACATCGCGCTCTTCAACTACGGCTATCGCAACGTATTCGAGCTCGGGCCGCTGATCGACATCAAGACCTCGAAGCTCCCGTTCGAGCCGGCGCCGGGCTCCGACTGACGGAGTCGGATCGCCGGCGTACAGCCGGGCGGCCAGCAGCGTGGCAACTCAAGCGACGCGGGGCTCCTCTTTGGGTTCCCTGAAGTCCTTCTCCTTGAAGACCATGGCGGTCCCCGTCTCCAGAAGGCTCTTCAGGCCGCTCAAGATCGCCGGCCAGCCGTTGCTGACGCCTGCGAGGACTTTGCTGCCGGGCTCGAAGTCGTCGTGCGTCACCCTGAGCTTGACCGCGGAGCCCATGGGCTCGATCTCGTACGTGACGCGGGACGGGCGTTCCCGGCGCGGCCCGTCGCCGGTGTGCGTATCGAAGGTGAAGGACAGCAGGCGCGGCGGCTCGCTGCGCAAGACCTCGCCCGTGAAGTCGAGCTTGCGGCCCTCGTCGTACCGGTAGACGATCGGCGACCCCGGCCGCCAATCGGATTCGACGTCGCGGCCGAACCAGTACTGCCGGGTGAACTCGGAGCCGGTCAGCGCCTCCCAGAGCTTCTCCGGCGTCGTGGCGATGTAGGTGACATACACGAATTCCGGCTTATCCATCGTTTTTCTCCTCGAGCGCCTTTTTGAGATCGCCGAGCGCCTGGAGGCGGTGGCGCTCGTACTTGCCGATCCAGCGCTCGTACATCTGTTGGATCGGCACGGGGTTGAGGTAGTGCAGCTTCTCGCGGCCCCGCCACACGGTGGCGACGAGGTTGGCCTCCTCGAGCAGCTTGAGGTGCTTGGCCACGGCTTGCCGCGTCATGTCCAGGGGCTCGCAGAGCTCGCCCAGGGTCTGTCCGTTCCTCGCGTACAGCAGGTCCAGCAGTTGCCGTCGATTCGGATCGGCGAGCGCCTTGAACACTTCGTCCACGACGAGACAATATGCAACTCAATGGTTGCATGTCAAGCCGCGGGAGAGTCGTCCTGGCACTTTTATGGCATGGAGGAGATCGGTGCCTCGCCGGGCGCCGATTCAAGGGAGAGAGCCTATGCCTGTGAAGATCCGGATGATGGGGTGTTGGACGAGCATCATCCTCTCGATCGTCCTCAC
>JBKKAU010000290.1:0-2984 GCA_046714475.1 Thermoanaerobaculia bacterium | reverse complement strand
GTAGAGCGCGGCGATCTCGCGCACCAGGAGGCCCATGGACCAGCCGTCGCTCGCGATGTGGTGCAGGGTGAGCGCGGCGGCATGGTCCGCCGCCGCCAGGCGCACCAGCACGCCACGCAGCAGCGGCCCGGTAGCGAGATCGAACGGGCGGGCCGCCTCCTCGCCGGCCAGGGCGAGGGCCTGCGCCTCGCGCCGGCCCGGCTCCAGGCTCGACAGGTCGATCACCGGCAGCTCGACGGCGGCCGGCGGCTGGATCACCTGCACCGGCGTGCCGTGCGGCGCGGCGAAGACGGTGCGCAACGCCTCGTGGCGGCGCACGATCTCGCCGAGGCAGCCGGCCAGCACCGCGGCGTCGAGTGGGCCTTCGACGTGCAGCGCCGCCGCGATGTTGTACATCGAGCTGCCCGGTTGCACGCGGTCGATGAACCAGAGCCGCTGCTGGGCGAACGACAGGGGCAGGTCCCCGTCGCGCGGCACCGGGAGGAGGGGAGGAGTGGGCGGGACCGCGCCGGTCCGCTGCGCCGCCTCGACCCGGACGGCGAGGTCCGCCAGCACCGGCGCCTCGAAGACGTCGTGGAGCGGTACCTCGACGCCGAAGGCCTGGCGCAGACGCGACGTCAGCTGCGTCGCCAGCAGGGAGTGCCCGCCCAGGTCGAAGAAGTTGTCGGCCGCCCCGACCCGTTCAAGCCCGAGGAGGTCGGCCCAGATGCCGGCGAGGACCTCTTCGGCCGGTGTACGCGGCGCGAGATAGCTCTCCTCGTTGCCGGACTGCTCCGGAGCCGGGAGCGCCTTGCGGTCGATTTTGCCGTTGGAAGTCATGGGCAACGCCGCGAGCGTCACGAAGGCGGCCGGCACCATGTAGTCCGGTAGCCGCTCGCGCAGCGCCTGGCGCAGCTCGGCGACCAGGACTTCGCCGACCACATAGGCGACCAGCCGCGACTCGCGCTTCAGCACCACCGCCTGACGGACTCCGGGCTGTGCCGACAGCGCGGCCTCGATCTCGCCGAGCTCGATGCGGAAGCCGCGGATTTTGACCTGATGATCCAGCCGGCCGAGGTACTCCACGTCGCCGTTGGGAAGGAAGCGTCCCAGGTCGCCCGAGCGGTAGAGCCGCGCTCCCTCTCCGGACGGGTCCGGGACGAAGCGCTCCGCGGTCAGCTCGGGCCGGCCCAGATAGCCGCGCGCCAGCCCGGCGCCGCCGACCACCAGCTCGCCCGGCACGCCGAGGGGGGCCTGCGTCAGGTTCCGGTCCATCACGGCCAGAGAGAGATCGGGGATGGGCACGCCGATGACGCTACGGGTGTCAGCCGCGGACAGCGGCCGGTATGTGACGTGGACCGTCGTCTCGGTGATCCCGTACATGTTGACCAGCCGCGGCTGCGTGTCTCCATGGCGGGCAAACCACAGCCCCAGAGCGGCAGGGTCGAGCGCCTCGCCGCCGAAGATCACAAACCGCAGAGCCGTCGCCGAGGCGTCGTGCTGCGTCAGCTGCGCGAAGGCCGAGGGGGTCTGGTTGAGCACCGTGACCCGCTCGCGCTCCAGCAGGTCGAGGAACAGCTCGGGCGAGCGGCTCACCTCCCACGGCACGACCACCAGCCGGCCGCCGTAGAGCAGGGCTCCCCAGATCTCCCAGACCGAGAAGTCGAAGGTATAGGAGTGGAACAGCGTCCACACATCGCGCTCGCCGAACCCGAACCACGCCTCGGTGGCGTCGAAGAGCCGGGAGACGTTGCCGTGGGTGATCAGGGCGCCCTTGGGCCGGCCGGTCGAGCCGGAGGTGTAGATCACGTAGGCCAGGCTCGACGCGTCGGCCAGGGGCTCCAGGTCGCCGGAAGGGAACCTCTCCGCCAGCGCGATCTCCTCGGTCCCCACCACGGTCCGAATGCCCGCGTCCTCCAGCACGAAGGCCAGCCGCTCGCGCGGGAAATCGGGATCGAGCGGCACGTAGGCGGCCCCGGCCTTGAGGACGCCGAGGATGCCCACCACCCGGTCCACGGAACGGTCCAGACGCAGGCCGACGCGGCTCTCGGGGCCCGCGCCCTGCCGGCGCAGCCAGCGCGCCAGTCGATTGGACCGCCGGTGCAGCTCGCCGTAGCTCAAGGTCACGTCACCGCAGGTGAGGGCCGCGGCATCGGGGGCCAGCCGGGCGTGCGCCGCGAAACGGCCATGGAGCGTCGAAATTGTCGAAGCCGGGGCAAATTCCTCCCGGATCCCTCCCCATTCCAGGAGCTGCTGCCGCTCCGCTTCGCCGAGCAGCGGCAGCGCATCGGCCCACAGATCCGGACTCGCCGCCGCCGCCGCCAGCAGCCGCTCGAAGCGCGCGAACAGCCGGTCGACGGTCGCGGCGTCGAACAGATCGGTGGCGTGCTCGACGATGCCGACCAGCTCGCCGTCCTGCTCTTCGAGGTTGACCGTGAGATCGAACTTCGCCGTTGCCGCATTCAGACTCACCGGCCGCAGGCGCAGGTCCTCGATCTCCAGGCTTTCGACAGGGGCGTTCTGCAGGACGAGCACCACCTGGAACAGGGGGGCGTGGGCGAGGCTCCTCTCCGGGGCCAGCTCCTCGACCAGCTTCTCGAACGGTACGTCCTGGTGCAGATAGGCGGAGAGGGCGGTCTCGCGCGCCCGGCCGAGCAGCTCGCGGAACGTGGGCGCGCCCGCCCTGCCTCCAGGCAGGTTTCCAGTCAAATCGCCGCGCAACACCAGCGTGTTGACGAAGAACCCGATCAACCCTTCGGTCTCGACCCGGTTGCGCCCGGCGATAGGGGATCCCACCGCGAGATCGTCCTGTCCGCTGGTGCGCGCGAGAAGGGCCTGCAGGCCGGCCAGGAGCACCATGAAGAGGGTCGCTCCCTCCTGCCGGGCGAGGGCCTCCATCTGCCGGGTGAGCCCGGCGGGCAGCCGCACCGGCCGCGGGGGGGCGCGCGGGGGGGGGGGCCCCGGGGCCCGCGGGGGGGGGGGGGGGGGCCCGGCGCGCGGGGCGG
>JBKKAU010000289.1:0-2535 GCA_046714475.1 Thermoanaerobaculia bacterium | reverse complement strand
TGCCGGCCGACCGGCCGCGGCCGGCGCAACAGACGTTCCGCGGCGCGGCCCTGACGACGACCCTCCCCCCGGCGCTGGCCACGCCGCTCAAGGCGCTCGCCCGGAGCTGGAGCGCCACGCCGTTCATGCTCCTGCTCGCCGCCTTCCAGACCCTGCTGCACCGCCATACCGGCCAGGAGGAGGTCGTCGTCGGCTCGCCGGTGGCCAACCGCGAGCGCTCCGAGGTCGAGGGGCTGATCGGGTTCTTCGTCAACACGCTGGTGCTGCGCGCCAGCCTCGAAGGCAACCCGGCCTTCCCGGAGCTTACTGGGCGCGCCCGCGAGCTGACGCTCGACGCCTGGGCCCACCAGTCTCTCCCCTTCGAGATGCTGGTCGAGGAGCTGGAGCCCGAGCGCGACCTCGGCCGCCAGCCGCTGTTCCAGGTGATGTTCCAGCTCCAGAACGTCCCGCTGCCCGATTTCGAGATCGCCGGCGTGGTCATCGAGCCGCTCGACGTCGAGCCCGGCACGGCGCACTTCGACCTCGGCGTGGACCTGATGGATACCGACGACGGCCTCCTGATCGCGGCGCGCTACGCCACCGACCTGTTCGACGCGACGACCGTCCGCCGCCTGCTGGCGTGCTTCGAGACCCTCCTCTACGGCATTGCGGCCGGCGGCGGCGGGGGGGCGCGGATCGGCGACCTGCCTCTGCTCTCCGAGGCCGAGCGGCAGCAGGTCGGAGTGGAGTGGAGCGACACCGCTGTGGAGGCGGACCGGACCCCGGTGCACCGCCGGATCGCCGCGCGGGCCGCCCTGCAACCGGAGGCGCCCGCGATCGTCTTCGAGGGCGCGGTGATGACCTATGGCGAGCTCGACCGGCGCTCGGACCGGCTCGCCGGACAGCTGCGCGCGCTGGGCGTCCGGCGCGGCACGCCGGTGGGGCTCCGCGCCGCGCGCTCGCTCGAACTGCCGGCCGCCCTGCTCGCCATCTGGAAGGCCGGCGGCGTCTTCCTGCCCCTCGATCCGGACCTCCCCGCGCCGCGTCTGGCCCTGATGGTGGAGGACGCGGGCGCCCTCGTCTGGAGCGGCGAGATGACGGAAGAGGTCGAGGCGCCGGATACGGACGTCGGGCCGGACGACCTCGCCTATCTGATCTACACCTCGGGGACGTCGGGCCGGCCCAAGGCGGTCGCGGTCGAGCACGGGAGCCTGTCGAACCTCGTCGACGTCAGCCTGCGCGCCTGGGGCTGGGACCAAGGCGACCGCATGGCCTGTCTGGCCGCCTTCTCCTTCGACATCTTCCTCTTCGAGCTGCTCGTCCCGCTCGCGGCGGGCGGCTCGGTCACGCTTTTCCCGCTCCGCCCGGCGCCCGACGTGGCCCGCCTGGCCCGGGAGCTGGCGGACTTCACCCGTTTCCACGCCGTACCGGCGCTGATGCGCGAGATCGTCCAGGGCCTGGAGGGTGCTGTCCCCGGCCTGCGGACGGTCTTCACCGGCGGCGACCGCGTGCCGGACGACCTGCCGGCCGCCCTGCGGGAGGTTTTCCCGGGCGCGGAGGTCGTAATCCTCTACGGCCCGACCGAGGGGACGGTCTTCTGCTCCAGCTTCCGCGTGCCGCCCGGATACGACCGCAACGATCGCGCCCTGCTCGGCCGGCCGGTCGGCAACGCCGCCCTGGCCGTGCGCGACCTCTACGGCAACCTCGCGCCGATCGGCGCCCCCGGCGAGATCGTCCAGGGCGGGGCCGGCGTGGCGCGCGGCTATCTCGGCCGCGAGGAGCTGACCCGTGAGCGCTTTTTCGAGTCGGACGGCGGGCGCTTCTACCGCACCGGCGACCTGGGACGATGGCTGCCGGACGGCAACCTCGAGTTCTTCGGCCGTCTCGACCAGCAGGTCAAGGTCCGCGGCTTCCGCGTCGAGCCGGGGGACGTCGAGGCGGCGCTGCGGACGCATCCTGGCGTGCGCGAGGCGGCGGTCGTCGCCCGCGAGGACGCGCCGGGCGCGCCGGGAGAACGCCGCCTCGTCGCCTACGTGGTCTGCGACCTCGCGGACCCCTCCCTCGCCGATGCCGAAACCGAGGCGCTCGAAAACGAGCAGGTCGAACGCTGGCGGACGCTCTACGACACCGACGTCTATGGCCGCCGGGAGCGCGACGAGCGGGAAGCGCGCGCGGACCCGGCCTTCGACACCAGCGGCTGGAACAGCTCCTACACCGGCGAGCCAATCCCCGCCGAAGAGATGCGCGAGTGGGTCGACGGCACCGTCTCCCGCGTCCTCTCCCGGCTGGAGCGCTTGTCTGGAGATGCCGCCCGGGTGATGGAGATCGGCTGCGGCACCGGGCTGCTGCTTTTCCGGATCGCGCCGCATTGCCGGGAGTACGTGGCGACCGACTTCTCCGAAGCGGCGCTCGCCGCCGTCCGCGCGGGCCTGGAACGCCAGCCTCTCCCAGGCGTCCAGCTGCGGCAGGCCACGGCCGACGACTTCACCGGCGTCGAGCCCGGCTCGTTTGACGCCGTGGTGATCAACTCGGTCGTCCAGTACTTCCCCGACGCCG
>JBKKAU010000288.1:0-3109 GCA_046714475.1 Thermoanaerobaculia bacterium | reverse complement strand
TGGAGGTCGACCACCGGCAGGCGCCAGTCGACCTCGGGAGCGACGCGCTGGAACGGCTCGCCGTCGACCGCCGAGAACGTGGTGCGCAGGACGTCGTGGCGGCGGATCACCGCGGCGAGGCTGCGCTCCAGGAGGTCGACCCGCACCGGTCCGGAGAGGCGCATGGCGCGGGCGATGTTGTACTCGCTGCTCTCCGGGTCGAGCTGGTCGAGGAACCAGAGCCGCTGCTGGGCGAAGGAGAGCGGCACGCGCCCGCCCGCCGCGACCTCCGGCGGCATGCGTGACGGCCCGGCCGGGCGCGCCGCGGTCTGGCCCTGGCGCAGGAAGTCCAGGACCTCGACCTTGCGCCCGGCGAGCTCCGCCTTGAGCTCGGGGGTGAGGGTGCCCTCCGGGGCGGTGAAACGCAGGCGGTCCCCCTCGGCCCAGAGCTTCACCTCCAGGCCGCGCAGCAGGGCCAGAAGCTGGACGACCGAGCGCTGGGCGGTCACAGCTCGCCCTCCTCGAAGCCTTCGGCCACGGCTCCGGCGGGCACGGTCTGCGCCACCTCCTCGGCCCAGCGCGCCAGCTCGATACTCTGGGCGAGGCCGGCGACCGTCGGCTCCTCGAAAAAGGTCTGCAGCGGCACCTCGAGCTGGAAGGCGTCGCGGAGGCGCGACACCAGACGCGTGGTGAGCAGCGAATGCCCGCCGAGGTCGAAGAAGTTGTCGTCGACGCCCACCCTTTCGACCTCCAGGAGCTCGCCCCAGATCTCGGCCAGCTTGCGCTCGACCGGCGTGCGCGGCGCCACGTAGGCGACCTCGGGCGCGAAGCGGTCGCCGCCGGCCGCGGCGAGGGCGCGGCGGTCCACCTTGCCGTTGGGCGTCAGCGGCAGGGCGGGGAGGGTCAGGAACCCGGTCGGCACCATGGATTCGGGCAGCCTCTCCTTCAGATAGATGCGCAGCGCCGCCGCCTGCGGCTCCGGCTCGCCCGGCCGCACCACGACGTAGGCGACGAGCCGCTGGTACCGCGGGGCGCCGCCGGCGGTCTCCCGCGGTTCGCTCTGCTGGCGGCGGGGGGCCTCCAAGGGCACGACCACGGCGTCGTACACCGCCCGGTGGGAGCGCAGCACGGCCTCGATCTCCTCCAGCTCGATGCGGAAGCCGCGCACCTTGACCTGCCGGTCGATGCGGCCGAGGAACTGCAGCTCGCCGTCCGCCAGCCAACGGACGAGGTCGCCGGTGCGGTAGAGGCGCGCGCCCGGCGCGCCGCCGAACGGGTTGGGGATGAACTTTTCGGCCGTGAGGCCGGGCCGGCCGTGGTAGCCACGGGCCACGCCGGCGCCGCCGATCCACAGCTCGCCCGGTACGCCGAGCGGCGCGGGCCGGCCGCGCCCGTCGACCACGTAGAGCCGGACGCCGTCGATCGGCCGGCCGATCGGCACCCGCTCCGGCCGGCCGCCCCTCGCTGAGGAGAAGGCGTGGACGCTGCTCCAGACCGTGCCTTCGGTGGGGCCGTACTCGTTCCACAGCCCGGCCCCGGGGTGGAGCGCGAAGTGGCGCTCGACCAGCTCCGCCGGACAGGCCTCGCCCGCCACCGTGACGCCGCGCACCGCGGCGAGTTCCGGCCGCTCGACCAGATGGGCGTAGAGCGACGGCACGCAGAGGAGGTGCGAGACCGCCTCGCGCCGCAGCACCTCGCCGAGCCGGTCGGCGTCCTCGGTCAGCCCGGCGGGGGCGACCACCAGCCGGCCGCCGCCGCAGAGCGTGCCGAAGATCCCCGCCACCGAGCTGTCGAAAGCGAACGACGAGAGCAGCAGGAAGGCGGCCGGCGCCTCGGGGTAGTAGGAGAGGCGCGCCAGCGTCGAGGCGACCAGCGAGCGATGGCTGACCAGCACGCCCTTGGGCCGGCCAGTCGAGCCGGAGGTGTAGATGACGTAGGCGAGGTTGTCCGGCGTCACGCTGGCAGGCGGCAGATCGACAGGGGTGTCGTCCCAGCTCCCGTCGACCACCACCTCCTGGGTCCCCGCCAGCTGGCCGGCCAACTTGCCAGACAACCGCGGCTGGGTGACGAGCACCCGCGCGCCCGAGTCGGCCAGCATGGTGGCGAGCCGCTCCTCGGGGTAGCCGGGATCGAGCGGCACGTAGCCGCCGCCGGCCTTTAGCACCGCGAGCTGGGCGATTACCATCTCGGGCGAGCGCTCCAGGTAGACGCCGACCCGCGACTCCGGCCCCACACCCAGCTCGCGCAGACGCAGGGCGAGCCGGTCCGAACGGCGATGGAGCTGGCCGTAGGTGAGCCGCTCGCCGCCGAAGCTGACCGCTTCGGCCTCGGGCGCCCGCTCCGCCTGCGCCGCGAAGAGCTGGTGGATCAGGGCCTCGCCTCCGGCGGCCTCCGTGTCGTTCCACTCACGGAGCACCTGCTGGCGCTCGGCGTCCGAGGCCAGCGGCAGCTCCGACAGCCTCAGCTCCGGGTGGACGGCCGCGGCGGCCAGGACGTTGGCGTAACTCCCCAGCATGCGCGCCATGGTGGTCGCGTCGTAGAGGTCGGTGCTGTAGTCGGCCGAGAAGTGGAGGCTCCCCTCGCTCTCATACATCGACAGGATCAGGTCGAACTGGGTGGCGCCGCTGTGGTTGGGCTCGGGGGAGAGCGTCAGCCCCGGCAGCTCCATCACCACCGGCCGGTAGTTGGTCAGGAAGTTGAACAGGATCTGGAACATCGGCTGCCGCGACGCGTCGCGCCGGGGCTTGAGCTCGTTGACCAGCTGCTCGAAGGCGAGGTCCTGGTGCGAGTAGCCGCCGAGCGCGGTCTCGCGGGTGCGCGCCAGCATCTCGCGGAACGTCGGGTCGCCCCCCGCATCGGCCCTGAAGACCAGGGTGTTGACGAAGAAGCCGATCAGCCCCTCGGTCTCGGCGCGGTTGCGGTTGGCGATCGGCGTGCCGACCGCGACGTCGTCGTCCCCCCCGCCCCCGGTAACGCGGTGGAGGAAGGCGTAGAAGCCGGCGAGCAGGGTCATGAACAGGGTCCCGCCCTGCCGGCGCGCCAGGGCGGCCAGCGCCGCGGGGAGCGCCGGCGGCAGCTCGAAGAGGGCGCGGGCGCCGCGGAAGCTCTGCACCGCCGGCCGCGGCCGGTC
>JBKKAU010000287.1:0-2436 GCA_046714475.1 Thermoanaerobaculia bacterium | reverse complement strand
CCCGTGTCCCCTCTCCCTCGCGCCTTCAGCGCCCAGGGAGAGGGGGACACGGGAGCGGACACCCCCCTGTAGGAAATGCCCGCCCCAGAGGCTGGTTCGGTCTTCAAGGATGGTACCCTCTCCTTCTTGACGATCCAGAGGAGCAATGGGGATGTCTGGCTTCGCGGTTGACGTCGCGCGCCTCAAGGAGGCGGAAGAAGCCCGCCGGGCGAGCGACGCGCGCCATCAAAACCTGTTCAATTCCATCAACGCCGGTCTCTGCTTCTGCCAGATGATCCTGGACGACAGGGGAAAGCCGGTCGACTACCGTTTCCTGGAGATCAATCCCAAGTTCGAAGAGCAGACGGGATTGCAAGGCGCGGCGGGAAGGACGGCGCGCGAGCTCGTTCCGGATCTCGAAGAGCATTGGTTCGAGCTTTACGGGCGCGTCGCGTTGACCGGCGAGCCCGCGCGCTTCATGCAGGGCTCGGCGGTGATGGGGCGCTGGTTCGAGGTTTACGCCTTCCGCACCGGCCAGCCCCAGGAGCTGACGTTCGCCATCCTGTTCAACGACGTCACCGAGCGCCGCCGCCTCGAGGTCGAGCGCGAGCGGTTTCTGGCGGTCGGCTCCGACCTGCAGGTCATCAACGGCACGGACGGGTATTTCCGCTGGGTCAACCCGGCCTGGGAAAAGACCTTCGGCTGGACCCTGGAAGAGATGAGGCGGACGCCGTGGAGCGACTTCGTCCACCCGGACGACCTGGGCGCGACGATCACCGAAGCAGAAGACTCGTACACCGGCAAGGAGACCCTGTTTTTCGAGAACCGTTACCGCTGTAGAGACGGCTCGTACCGCTGGCTCCATTGGCGGACGCAGACGTACGTCGAGGAAAATCTGATCTATGCCGTCGCCATCGACGTCACCGAACGGAAACGCGCGGAGCGCAAGCTGCGCGACAGCGACGAGCGCTTCCGCACGCTGGCCGACAACATCCCGCAGCTCGCGTGGATGGCCCGCCCGGACGGTCATATCTTCTGGTACAACCGCCGCTGGTACGAGTACACCGGCATGGATCCGGAGTCCCAGGAGGGGTGGGGCTGGCAGAGCGTCCACGACCCCGGCGTGCTGCCCAGCGTCCTGGAGGGGTGGCGGCAGTCCATCGCCACCGGCGAGCCGTTCAGCATGGTGTTCCCGCTCCAAGGCGCCGATGGCATATTCCGCCCGTTCCTCACGCGGGTGATGCCGGTCAAGGACGAGCAAGGCCGGGTGGAGCGGTGGTTCGGGACCAACACCGACATCACCGAGCAGTTGGCGGCGGAAACCGCCTTGCGCGAAGCCGACCGCCGCAAGGACGAGTTCCTGGCCATGCTCGCGCACGAGCTCCGCAACCCGCTCGCCCCGATCCGCAACGCCACGCAGGTGCTCAAGATGCTCGGCCCGACGGATGCCCACCAGCAGTGGGCGCGCGAGATCATCGAGCGCCAGACGCAGCACCTGACGCGGCTGGTGGACGACTTGCTCGACGTCTCGCGCATCACGCGAGGCAAGGTGACGTTGGCGTGCGCGCCGCTCGATCTGGCAACCGTCGTCCATCGCGCGGTCGAGGCGAGCCGGCCGCTGATCGACGCCCGCGGCCACCAGCTGACGGTCGCGCTCCCCGCGGAGCCGGTGCGGGTGGAAGGCGACCCGACCCGTCTCGTCCAGGCCGCCGGCAACCTGCTGAACAACGCGGCAAAGTACACCGACGAAGGCGGGCATGTCCGGATCGAGGCCGCGGGAGAAGGCGACGAAGCGGTCCTCCGCGTCACCGACAACGGCATAGGAGTGGCCGCCGACCTGCTGCCCCACGTCTTCGACCTGTTCACCCAGGCGGACCGTACGCTGGACCGTTCGCAGGGCGGTCTGGGCATCGGCCTGACGCTTGTGCGGCAGCTCGTCGAGCTCCACGGCGGGCGGGTCGAGGCGAGCAGCGCCGGTCCCGGCCAGGGCAGCGAGTTCACCATCCGGCTCCCGGCCATGGCTCCAACCTCCTGACGGCCGTTCCCCTGAAGGCTACAATTCGTAATTAGGAACAGTTCAGCGACAATGAGTCGTTCCGGTGGTGGCTGTCCGACACGGTGTTCGGGCTCACCTACGCTCGGCCCGGTGCCGGGAGCGCTGCATAGAGCAAGAGCTGGAGGGCCGGGCCGCCCGTGGCCCGGCCCCCTGGAAAAAGGAGGGCCGGAGGAGGCGCCCCGCCATGGCGTCTCCCCCGGTGCTTCGGTTGTCAAAGAGCTCTGGCCGGTCCCACATTTCTGCCGGCCTCCATATAGGTATACGGATCAGAGGGGTAAAACCGCCAAGCCCTCACTCCCTCGGAGGATGTAGGAAACCCGGTTGTTGCAAAAAAATTTAGTCTTCTGGGGTTCAGGCGGCTTCCTCAAGAGCACATCTGTAATGCAATAAATCATGCCGAA
>JBKKAU010000286.1:0-6047 GCA_046714475.1 Thermoanaerobaculia bacterium | reverse complement strand
TGTTGCCGCGTGCACTCGCCGCCCAGGAGGTCGTAGATGGGCGGCGGTCCGACGCTCCGCGGTTGGAGCTGGTGGAGAAGACGATCGCCGAGCTCCAGGCGGGGCTGCGGTCCGGCGAGTACACCGCGATCGGGCTCACCGAGGCGTATCTCGCGCGGATCGCGGAGATCGACGCCGACAACCTGCGGGCGGTGATCGAGGTGAACCCCGACGCGCACGCCATCGCCGACGCCCTCGACCGGGAGCTGAAGGAGAAAGGCCCGCGCGGGCCGCTCCACGGCATCCCCATCCTGATCAAGGACAACATCGCGACCGCCGACCGGATGACGACCACCGCCGGCTCGCTGGCGCTCCAGGGGTCGGTGCCGCCGCGCGACGCCTTCCTGGCGGAGCGGCTGCGCGCCGCCGGCGCGGTGATCCTCGGCAAGACCAACCTCAGCGAATGGGCCAACTTCCGCTCGACCCGCTCGTCGAGCGGCTGGAGCAGCCGCGGCGGGCAGTGCCGCAACCCCTACGCCCTCGACCGCTCGCCTTCCGGCTCCAGCTCGGGCTCGGCGGTCGCCGCCGCGGCGAGCCTCGCCGCCGCCACGGTGGGCACCGAGACCGACGGCTCGATCGTGTCGCCCGCCAACGCCTGCTCGATCGTCGGAATCAAGCCGACCGTCGGGCTCGTCAGCCGCTCGGGCGTCATCCCGATCTCCCACACTCAGGACACGGCCGGTCCCATGACCCGCACCGTCGCCGACGCCGCGGCCCTGCTCTCGGTCCTGGCAGGGGTCGACGAACGGGACGAGGCCACCCGGACGGGCCGCGGCAAGGCGCAGGACTACACGAAGTTCCTCGATCCGAACGGCCTCAAGGGAGCGCGCATCGGCGTCGCCCGCAAGAGATTCTTCGGCTACAGCTCCAAGACCGACCGGGCGATCGAGCCGGCGCTCGAGGCGCTGAAGCAGCAGGGCGCGGTGCTGGTCGACCCGGCCGACATCGAGACGGCCGGCGACTTCGACGAATCCGAGTTCGAGGTTCTGCTCTACGAGTTCAAGGCCGGCCTCAACCGCTACCTGGCCGATCTCGGCCCGGACGCGCCGGTCCGCTCGCTCAAGGACGCCATCGAGTTCAACGACAAGAACCGCGACCGGGTCATGCCCTACTTCGGCCAGGAGATCTTCCTGATGGCCCAGGAGAAAGGGCCGCTCACCGACACGAAGTACAAGAAGGCGCTGGAGCAGAACCGCCGGCTCTCCGGCAAGCAGGGGATCGACGCGACGCTCGCCAAGCACAAGCTGGACGCCATCGTCGCGCCGACCGGCGGGCCGCCCTGGCTGATCGACCTGGTCAACGGCGACTCGTACACCGGCGGCAGCTCCAGCCCGGCGGCGGTCTCCGGCTATCCGAGCATCACTGTGCCCGCCGGCTACGTCTTCGGGCTCCCCGTCGGCCTCTCCTTCATCGGCGCGGCCTGGAGCGAGCCCAAGCTGATCCGGCTGGCCTACGCCTTCGAGCAGGCCACCAAGGCGCGCCGCCCGCCGCGGCTCCTGCCGACGGCGGACGTGAGCGGAGCTGCGTGAGAGCTACCGCGGCGGGTTCGCCGCGTAGTGCTCGATGACCAGATCGCGCGCCCGTAGCGCGTCCTCGCGCGGTTCGGCGACGCGGCCGAAGAGGGTGCGCCAGGTCAGCCCCAGGGTCTCCAGGTCGTGCTGCCGGAGCAGCTTGATCAGCTCCTCCAGGGCGCGCTGGGCGACCGGCGGGTGGATGCGGCGCTCGGACTCCCTTTCCAGAAGGACGAGCGCGAAGAGCAGCGGCTCCGGCAGGTCGGCCAGGGACGGCCCGGATGGGGACGTCGCGGGCGGGGCCTCCGCGACCGGCTGGATGTCGATGGTCTCGTCCAACCGGCTGCCGGACAGCTCGGCCGGCGCGCTCTTCTTCTCCAGGCGCAACGGCAGGGAGCGCAGCTGCTGGGCGAAACGGGAGAACAGGCCGACCAGCTCCTTTTCCGACGAGAAGTTGCCCACCAGCCGCGCGTCGCGGCCGATCTCCAGCCGTTGCGTCTCCTGGAGCACCACGTGGACCCGGGCGCTCTCCTCCAGGTGGAGCGAGCGGGCGACGACCTTCCAGGCGGTCAGGAAACCCTGGACGTAACAGGTCTCGGCGCAACGGACGGTGACCGCCTCCACCTCGACGCCGCGGTCGACGCGGATCGAGCCGCCGAGCGACTCCAGGGTGCCGTACTTGCCCGAGTTCTGGATCACCAGGTTGCCGGGCGCGTGGATCGAGAGCTGGCCTTCGGCGTCGGTCTCGATCCGCACCCCGCGCGGGATGATCATGGTCGGCGCGCCGGGATCAGGGATCCGGCTCATCGGGCGATCCCCGCGGGCAGCGGCTCGAACCCGGACGCGGGGGTGTCGCCGCCCGCGCGCAGCAGCCGCCCCTCGTTGGGCCACTGGTGGTCCAGGATGTACATCAGCGGACCGACCGGCCGCAGCTCGCCTTCGGGGGCGCGGCGGCGGACCTCATAGTGCAGATGGGTCGTATTGGCCAGCTCGGCCCGGCCGACCGTCCCCAGCCGGTCGCCGCGCCGCACCTGCTGCCCGGGCCGCACCTCGACGTCCTGGCAGTGGCCGTAGAGGGTGACGAACTCCTCGCCGTTCTGGACCGCGATCAGGTTGCCGAAACGCCACCAGTGAAGACTGTCGGAGCTCGGATAGCGGCCGGCGAACGTCACCTCGCCGTCGGCCGCGGCGTGGATGGGGCTCCCCAGGGGCGCCGCCAGGTCGAGGCCGGCGTGCAGCTCGAGCTCCCGGGTGAACGGGTTGCGGCGCCGGCCGAACGGGCTCATCAGGACGAAGTCGCCGCGCAACGGACAGGCCGCGGGGGTGGTCCGCGACCGCTCCGGGTGGGAGCGTTCGAGCTCCCGCAGCTCCTCGATCGAGCTGTCCACCACACTGAGCCGCCGCTCGATACGGTCCCGCAGACGGTCGCCTCGAACCAGGACGGAGGCATAGATGGAATCAGCCGCGGAGGGCTGTGGACCGCTCGGCCTGCCCGAGGCGAGGCTTGCCGGGACCACGCCGTAGGCCAGGGCGATCTTGCTGGTACGCAGGTGCAGCTCGCCGGCCTCCTCTTCGAGCTCGCCGAGCCGCTGGACCAGGCCTTGGAGGCGCTCCCCCTGGCGGGAGCGCTCGGCGATCAGGGACGGGTACTCCTCGTCGCCCCACAACCGGCGCAGGACGTTCGGCGCGACGCCGATGCCCAATGCCAGGCCGGTCAGGTACAGCAGCCCCAGCAACGACCAGAGGGTGACCTGGAACCGGGAGAGGAACAGGTAGCGCACCCGCTTGCGGATGTCGCTCGGGTGGATCTGGACCTCCAGGCTCCAGCCGTCCGGAGGGGCCGCGGACCCGCGTTGCGGGCCGAGGCGTCCGATACGGCCGAATCTCATGCGGGGGCCTTCACCGCGGGACGGGGGCTTCCTCGGGAGCCACGATGGGGACGATAGGGTTGAGCTGATCGATCATCGCCTCGCTGGCGTGGCGCTTCGCCACCTCGAGCAACCCCTGGTGCACGGCGGTCCCGCCGGCGAGCACGTTGCCGCTCTCGAAGGAGCGGCCGCCGCCGTCGAGGTCGCTCACCCGTCCCCCGGCCTCCTGGACCAGCAGGATGCCGGCGCCGATGTCCCAGGGGGAGAGGCGGAACTCGAAGAAGCCGTCGTAGACCCCGGCCGCGGTGTAGGCGAGGTCGAGCGCGGCCGAGCCGCAGCGGCGGATCGCCTTGGACTGCCGGAAGACGTCGCGGAAGATGTCGAGGTAGACGTCCAGCGTCGAGAGGGCGCGGAACGGGTACCCGGTCGCCAGGAACGATCCTTCGAGCCCGTCGCGCGAGGAGACCCGCATCGGCCGGTCGTTCCACCGGGCTCCGCCTCCGGCCATGGCGCTGAAGAGGTTGTCCCCTTCCGGGTCCTGGATCACCCCGGCCAGCAGCTCGTCCCCGCGGCGGCAGGCGACCGAGACGCAGAAGACCGGCAGCCCCTGCATGAAGTTGGTGGTGCCGTCGAGCGGGTCGATCAGCCACTGGTACTCGCCGTGGCCGGTGCCGGCGCCGCCCCCCTCCTCGGCGAGGATGCGGTGGTCGGGAAAGGCGCGGCGGATCTCGGCCAGGACGGCGGCCTCGCTCTCCTTGTCCGCCTGGGTGACGAAATCGTTCTGGCCTTTGCGCCGGACGTCGAGGTCCGCGGTGCGGAAGTAACGCTTCACGACCTCGGAGCCGGCGCGAGCGGCGGCGAGGGCGGTCTGGAGCAACTCGTCGTGCATGGCGGCCTATTATGCCGGAGCTACCGCGAATAGTAGGCCTGCACGGCCTTTTCGGCCTTGCGGCCGAGGAAGCAGAAGTCGGCCTTGTGATCGCCGTCGCAGCGGGGGCCGCTGAACGCCTTCCAGACGAAGGTCCCCGCCAGCCAGGGCCGCCGGCCGAGGGCCTCGAACAGCACCTCGTACGCCAGCGCCTGGTCCTCCTCGGAGTAGACGCCCCCTTCGCCGTGAGGCTCCATCCAGGCGCCGCGGCGGGTGGCGAAGCCGACCTCGGTGAGCAGGACCGGCCTGCCATAACGGCGGGAGGCCTCCTCCAGCCGCGCGGCGACGGCACCCGCTCCCGCCTGGAGGTCGGCCCGCCGGGCCTCCGGGGAAGAGGACAGCGGGAAGTAGGCGTCGACCCCGATCAGGTCGAGGTCATCCCAGAACGCCACGCGCTCCAGGTCGCCGTACCAGTTGGCGGCATAGGTCACCGGTCCGGGGAAGAGGTGGCGCACGGCCGCGATCAGCTCGCGCCATTCGCGCTCGCGCCTGGTGGTCTTCGACAGCTCGACGCCGACGCAGAACAGCTCGGCCCCCGCCCACCGGGCCAGCATCGCGTGGTGGAGGATGTAGCGCCGGTAGCCCTGCCACCAGAGCGCCCAGTCCCGCTCGCTCTTCATCTCGATCTCCCCCACCCAGGAGGAGCGCACCCAGAGGTGTGGCTTGTAGAGGACGTGGAAGCCCCGCGCCCGCGCCCGCCGCGTGGAGTAGATCAACCCGATGTCGGTCTCGCCCCGGGGGTGACGGTTCAGGAACCGCAGCTCCGGCCGGCTCACGTCCTGCTGGAAGGCGAAGGGCATCAGCGACACGGCGCCGGCGCCCAGCCGTTTCAAGGTGTCGAGCTGCCGGTCCAGCGCCGGGGCGTGGTACCCCTCCTCGACGCTGTTCAGCATGGCCAGCGAGACCCCTTCGAGAAACGGGGTGCGCGACCCGCCGGAGCGCCGCTGGTCCGGAAGCGCGAGCTTCGCCAGCTCCCCCAAAACCTCGGCTGTCCGCTCCCGCGAGGGCGGCTGCCGGAGCTTCTCCCTGACCGTCTTTCCCGGGAGCTTCTCGACCAGCGCCGCCGCGGCGGGAGTCCAGAGGGGGGCGGAAGCGTCCGCCTGCTCCTCCTCCCCTGGAGCCAGCAGGAGCTGTCCGGGCTCGGGCAGGGCACGGGCGGCGGCGAGCAGGGGCAGCCAGTCGCGATAGGGCTTGCCGTACCAGTCGCCCGACAGCCACAGGGCGGCGCCTCTCTCCAGCCATAAAGAAGGTTCGAGACCCGCCCTGGCGAGCAGGACCCGGGCCAGGGCATGCCGGTAGGCGGGCAGGTCGTCCGGGTGCCAAACCAGATGGAGGTCGGCGTCTTCACCAGGCACCGCCTCCCCCACCTTACCGGTCTGGAGCGCCTGGGCGACGTGGTCCGGCTCGACGACGATGCGAAGAGGCTGCTCCAGGCGGACCGGGATGCGGGCCGCCATCTCCCCCGCGGCCTGGTCCAGATCCGCCGCGAGCTGCCGGAGGCGGGGATCGGCAGGGCCGGGAGGCAGTTGAAGGACGACCCTCTCTCCCTGGATCTCTCCCCCTCTCCCGGTGGGGGCCGGGGTGGGAGATGGGAGAGGGGGCCCGGGGGTGGGGACTCGCGGGCTGGCGGCCCCGGCCCGCGATCCAGGCGAGGCCGGCGCTTCCCCGCCGCAGGCGATACACAGCCCGACCAGGATTCCG
>JBKKAU010000285.1:0-1033 GCA_046714475.1 Thermoanaerobaculia bacterium | reverse complement strand
CCATGTAGCCGATCGACGAGCCGATGCCGGCCGTCGGCACCAGGGCCGAGCGCAGCCAGAGCGGCTTGTAGGCCACGGCGTGCTGGATCGCGTGGCCGGCCTCGTGACAGGCGACGCCCACCGCGGCGATCGACCGCGAGCCGTAGACCGGCTCCGACAGCGCCAGGGTCTTGTTGGCCGGGTTGTAGTGGTCGGACAGGAACCCATGCGTCGAAACGATCTTGACGTCATGGATGCCCGCCCGGTCGAGCAGCACCTGGGCCGCCTGGGCGCCGGTGAAACCGCGGGCCGTCGCCACCTTGGAGTATTTGTTGAACGCCGACTTCGTCTTCCAGCTCGCCCACAATGAGAGGAGCAGAGCCGGACCGATGAAGAGAAAATAGGTAGGATCGAAGATCATCGCGCACACCCTCCTTTGTCCCCCTTGAAAACAACCCCGGGCCGGCTGTCATTTCAAGGCGGGCTGATTGATACAGTACCTCGGAAGGAGGGTCGGTATGAAGGACCACGGGGAATCGAAGGTCGCCATCGTCACCGGCGGCAGCCGCGGCATCGGCCGCGGCATCGCCGAGGCCCTGCTCGCCGCAGGCTGGCGGGTGCGTTTCTGCAGCCGGAGCCCCGAGTCGGTCGAAGAGGCCGCGCGGGAGCTGTCCGGCCGTTTCGGCGACCGGATCGCCGGCCCGCCGGTCGACGTCCGCGACCAGGAGGCGGTGGACGCTTTCGTCGAGGGGGTGCTCGCCGGGGAGGGACGGATCGACTGCCTGGTCAACAACGCCGGGCTCGGCGCCTTCGGGCCGGTGGACGAGATCTCGGGCGAGCAATGGCGCGAGGTGATCGAGACCAACCTGAGCGGCGCCTTCTACTTCCTGCGGGCGGTGGCGCCCGCCATGAAGCGGCAGGGATCGGGCTGGATCTTCAACATCGCCTCGCTCGCCGGCAAGAACCCGTTCGCCGGCGGCGGGGCCTACAACGCCAGCAAGTTCGGGCTCATCGGCCTGTCGGAGGCCGCCATGCTCGACCTGCGGCCGCACGG
>JBKKAU010000284.1:0-8093 GCA_046714475.1 Thermoanaerobaculia bacterium | reverse complement strand
GCCAGTAGGCGGTCGGCAGGTCGAGCACGGTGACGCCGAGCCGTTCGACGCCGGCGAGGAGCTCGGGGACCTCCTCGGCGCGCGGCCCGGAGCGCAGCACCAGCGTCGCCCCTGCCGCGAGACACGGATAGATCTCCTCGGCGCTGGTGTCGAAGCCGATCGACGCGAACTGCAGCACCCGGTCCTTGGGCGTCAGCTCGTAGGCTTGGCGCGCCGTCTCGACGTAGCGGGCGAGCGAGCCATGCCGCACCACAACCCCCTTGGGCCGTCCGGTCGAGCCGGAGGTGTAGAGGATGTAGACGGGCTGATCCGGGTCGACCTCCTGCGTAAATGCAAGCGCGTCCTCCTCCTCTTCGACCTGCAGGACCGCGGCCCGGTGCTCCGGGAGCGATGGCACCAGGCTCTCGCGGGTGATGAGCACACGGGCGCCTGAGTCCTCCAGCAGGAAGGCCAGACGGTCGGCCGGATAGTCGGGGTCGAGCGGCAGATAGGCGGCCCCGGCCTCGAGCACGGCGAACAGGGCGACGATCAGCTCGGGGGAGCGGTCGAGGAAGACGCCGACGGCCGATCCGGGGCCGATCCCGGCCTGCCGCAGCCGGCGGGCCAGCCGTCCGGCGCGTCGATCCAGCTCCCGATAGGTCATCTCCCCCGCCGGCCAGACCAGGGCGTGAGCCTCGGGAGAGCGCCGGGCCGCGGCCTGGAACAGACGGTGGACGGGCGGCGGCGTCTCAGCGAGGGCGGCGGTGTCGTTCCACTCCAGCAGAACCTGATGGCGCTCGTCGTCGTCCATCAGCGGCAGCTCGGAGATCGGCCGCCCGGGGTCGGCGAGCGCGGCGGGCAGCAGGGTCTTGAGCTGCCGGCGCAGCCGGAGGATGGTCGCCGGATCGAACAGGTCGAGGTTGTGCTCCAGGCTGCCCGCGAACCCTTCGTCCCCTTCGGTCAGCCAGAGGCTGAGGTCGAAGTTGGAGCGGTCGTCGTCCAGGCTGACCGTCGACAGGGTGACCTCGGCGGGCTCGATGTCCGGCGCCGGGAAGCTCTGCAGCAGCAGCATCACCTGGAACAATGGGGCGTGGGAGAGGGTACGCTCGACGCGCAGCGATTCGAGCAGCCTCTCGAACGGCACCTCGCCGTGATCGTAGGCGCCGAGCGTCACCTCCCGCAGCCGCCGCACCAATTCGGGGAAGGTCGGAGCGCCCGAGAGGTCGCCGCGCAGCACCAGGGTGTTGATGAAGAAGCCGATCAGCCCTTCCAGCTCGGAGCGCCCGCGGTTGCCGCTGAAGGTGCCGACGGCGAGGTCCTCCTCGTGGCTCCAGCGCCCGAGCAACGTCTGGAAGGCGGCGAGCAGGACGACGAACGGGCTCGTCCCCTCGCGGACGGCCAGCGCCCGGACCGCCGCGCTCTGCTGGCGCGGGATGAAGAGAGGCTGGCGCGCGCCGCGGTAGGTCTGGACCGGCGGGCGCGGCCGGTCGGTCGGCAGACGCAGCAGAGGCGGCAGGCCGGCGAGCTGCCGGCGCCAGTAGTCGAGGTGCCGCTCCAGCCGCTCGCCCTGGAGCTGCTCGCGCTGCCAGACGGCGAAGTCGGCGTACTGCACCGGCAGCTCCGGCAGCGGCGAGGGCAGCCCGGCCACGGACGCCGCATAGAACGTCGTCAGCTCGCGCGTAAAGACGCCCACCGACCAGCCGTCCGAGACGATATGGTGCATGGTGAACAGCACCAGGTGCTCGGTAGGCGAGATCCGCACCAGGAGGAGGCGCAGCAGCGGGCCGCGCGCGAGGTCGAACGGCTGGCGCAGGTTGGCCTGAGCGAGGCGGCGGGCGACCGGCTCGCGCAGAGCCTCCGGCAGGCTCTCCAGGTCGACCAGCGGCACGGGGACTTCGAGCCGCGGCGCCACCACCTGGACGGGCTCACCGCCGTCCGCCGCGAAGGTGGTGCGCAGGGTCTCGTGCCGGCGGACGATCTCCTGGGCGGCGGCGGCGAGCTGCGGGATCGACAGCGGCCCCGTGGCGCGCACCCCCCCGGGAATGTTGTACGCCGAGCTGCCGGGCTCGATCTGGTAGAGGATCCACTCGCGGAGCTGCGAGAAGGAGACCGGAAACCGGCCGGGTTCCCCGGCGGTCCGCGGCTGGCGTGGGATGCGCGCGGGGCGGCTCTCCTCGGTCGGCCCGGCCTGGCGTCCAAGCCGCCGCAGCAGCAGCTCGCGCTGCTTCGGGGTGAGCTGGGCGATACGCGCCGTGGCCTCACTCACTCCGGATCTCCCTTGCCGTCCTCGCCCCCTTCTGCGGCCAACAGCGCCTCGATCTCCTGGTCCGAGAGCCCCTCGAGGCCGGCGAGCGCCTCTTCCAACGCCTCGGGTGCCACGGCGCCGCCCTTGGCCTGGGCGATTACCACGGCCAGCTCGGCGACGGTGGGGTTCTCGAACAGCGCCCGCAGCTCAATTTCAACCTGGAGCTCTTCACGCACCGCCGCCATGACCCGTTGGGCGAGCAGCGAGTGCCCGCCGAGGTCGAAGAAGTTGTCGAACACCCCGACCCTCTCGACCCCCAGCAGCCGCGCCCAGATCGCCGCCAGCGCCTCTTCCAGAGGGTCGCGCGGCGCCACGGCCTCGGCCGCGAGCGGCAGGGCGGAGGCTTCCGGCTCGGGCAGGGCGCGGCGGTCCAGTTTGCCGCTCGACGTCAGCGGCAGCGCCTGCAGGGCGACGAAGAACGCCGGCACCATGTAGTCCGGCAGGCGTCCGGAGAGGAAGTCCCGCAGCTCCTGCGGCCCCGGCGCCTCTCTCCGCGGCACCAGGTAGGCCACGAGGCGGGCGTCCTCTCCGGTCTGGCGCGCCAGGACCACCGCCTCGCGCACCGCGGGGTGGGCGGCGAGCGCGGCCTCGATCTCGCCGAGCTCGATGCGGAAACCGCGCACCTTCACCTGCTGGTCGGCGCGGCCCAGGTACTCCAGGTCGCCGTCCGGCAGCCGGCGCGCCAGGTCGCCCGAGCGGTACAGGCGCTCGCCGGGCCGCCGGCTCCAGGGGTGCGGCAGGAAGCGCTCGGCGGTGAGCGCCGGCCGGCCCAGGTAGCCGCGGGCGAGCCCCGCGCCGCCGACGAAGATCTCGCCGGGGACGCCCACCGGCGCCGGCTGCAGGCGCCGGTCGAGCAGATGGACCTCGAGGTCCGGGATCGGCTCGCCGAGCACGCTGCCGGCATCGGTGTCGGCCGCGGTGAGCGGACGGTAGGTGACGTGTACGGTGGTCTCGGTGATGCCGTACATGTTGACCAGCCGCGGACGGCGGTCGCCGTGCCGCCCGAACCAGGGGGCGAGGCTCTTCAGGTCGAGCGCCTCGCCGCCGAAGACCACCTCGCGCAGGGCGAGGTCTCCGCCCCGCTCCTCGTCGGCCCGCGAGAGCTGTCGGAAGCTCGACGGCGTCTGGTTGAGGATCGTCACCCGCTCGCGGACGAGCAACTCGTGGAGGTCCTCGGACGAGCGGCTGACGCCCTGGGGCACTACCACGAGCCGGCCGCCGTGGGCGAGCGCGCCCCAGATCTCCCAGACCGAGAAGTCGAAGGCGAAGGAGTGGAACAGGGTCCAGACGTCACCCGGGCCGAAGCCGAACCAGGATTCGGTGGCGGCGAACAGGCGGGCAGCGGCGCCATGGGTCACCGTCACCCCCTTGGGTCTGCCGGTCGAGCCGGAGGTGTAGATGACGTAGGCGGGGTGGGCGCTCTCCACCTGGACAGGAGATGCCTCCCACTCTTCCGCCGCGAAGAGGTCTTCCAGGAAGATCCGCGCCGCGCCGGGCAGCTCGATCCGGCCAACGAGGTGGCGCGTGGTCACCAGCGCCTGCAGCCCGGCGTCCTCGGCCATGAACGCGAGCCGCTCCTGGGGGTAGGCGGGGTCGAGCGGTACATAGGCGCCGCCCGCCTCCAGCACCGCGAGCAGCGACATGACCAGCTCGGCGGAGCGCTCCAGACAGACGCCCACGCGGACCTCCGGCCCCACGCCCAGAGCGAGCAGCCGGCGGGCGAGCCGCCGGGACAAGGTCCCCATCGCGCCGTAGGTCAGGCTCCGGCCTTCAAACGTCACGGCGACCGCGTCGGGCGTGCGATCGATCCAGGCCGCGACGCGCTCCGGGATTGGCGCCGCATCCGCGAAGTCCCGGATGCCGCCACTCCACGCTTCCAGCCGCCGCAGCTCGGCCTGCGGCAACAGGGGGGAGAGATCCGTCGCGGCTTCGGGAGCCTCGACCATGGATCCGAGCACCCGCAGGTAGACGTCGGCGATCCCCTCCACCTGGTCGCGCGCCAGTTGCGCGGCGTCGTAGTCGAGCCCGAGCAGGAGCTGGTCCGCGGCCGAGTCCTGGTGGAAGTTGGCCATCAGCGTGTAGCTGTTGCCTTCGGACCGCTTCATTCCCAGGTTGACGAGGCCGCCCGAGCGGGCGACCGAATCCATGACGTGGAAGTTGATGTAGTTGAACCCGGTCTCGAAGAACGCCTGGCCGCCCGACCGGACCTGCATCTCGGCGAGCGGGAAGCGCCGGTGCGGCAGCATCTCCCACTCCACGGCAAAGGCGGCGCGGACCAGATCTCGCCAGCTCGCGGCGCGCGCCCGCAGCCGCAACGGCACGCTGTTGAGGAACAGCCCGCGCACCTCTTCTCCGTCGCGCGACTCCGGCCGGCCATTGACCACGAAGCCGGTGACCACGTCCTCCTCGCCCGTCGCGACCGCCAGCGTCTGCACGTGGGCGGCGAGCAGCACGCTCTTGACCGGGACGGCGAGGTCCCGCGCCAGCGCGCGCAGTCCGGCCATCAACTCGGACGGCAGCGGGCGCGAGACGCTCCCGGTCGTCCGGGTCTCCCGCTCGGCGCCCGGCCACCGCGGCAGGCCGCCGAAGGGGGCATCGGCGAGTTGCCTGGACCAGAAGGCCCAGCTCTCCTGGGACTCGACCGCGGCCCGCTCCAGCATCACGAAGTCGCGGAAGGTCGCGGCCGGCGGCGCGGCCGGAGACAGAGGATCGCCCGCGAGCCGCGCGGCGTAGTGGTGGAAGACCTCGGCGAACGTCGAATGCAGACTCCAGCCGTCGAAGATGGCGTGGTTCTCGACGATGGTGAACTGGAAACTCCGGTCGCTCCGCCGGTGGACGAAGACCCGCAGCAGCGGTGGACGCGACAGATCGAACAGCCGCAGCTTCTCGCTCCGCATGTAGGCGTCGACCGCCGCCTCCTGCGCCTCCGGATCGAGATGGCTGATGTCTTCACAACCGACAGTCAGCGAGGCCTCCCGGTGCACGCGCTGCAGCGGCTCCGGCGAAGCGTTGAGCTCGAACGAGGTGCGGAGCACCGCGTGGCGGGCGACCACGCGCGACACCGCCTCCTGGAGCGCCGCGACGTCGAGCCGGCCTTCCAGGTGCCAGCTGTCGACGTTGTGGTAGAGCGGCTCCTCGGGGGTGAGGGCCATATGGTAGAGCATGCCGGCCTGGAGCCGGGTGAGCGGATAGGCGTCCTCGACGTCCCCGGGCAGGCGGGCGCGGTCCTCGCCGGAGAGGCCCGGGAACGGCTGGCCGGCGACCGCGGCCTCCTGCGCCTCGCCCACACCCTCGGCCAGCTCGGCGATCGTCTGGTGCTGGAAGAGGTCCTGGACGGACAGCTCCAAGCCGCGCTCGCGCGCCAGCGAGATCACCTGGATGCTGCGGATCGAGTCGCCTCCGAGCGCGAAGAAGTTGTCGCGCACGCCAACCCGGTCGACGCCGAGCACCTGGGCCCAGACGGCGGCCAGCAGCTCTTCGGTCGGGGTGGACGGCGCCGCGAAATCCTCGTCGAGGTCGCGGAGCGCCGGTCCGGGCGGCGGCAGGGCTCGGCGGTCGAGCTTGCCGTTGGGGGTAAGCGGCAATGCGTCGAGGACCACCCAGGCCGCGGGGACCATGTAGTCGGGCAGACGCTTCCGGATCTCTTCCCGGAGCGCGGCGGTCGAAAGGCCTTCTCCAGCGGGGACGACGTAGGCGACCAGGCGCGTCTCGCCGGCCTCCTCGCGGGGCAGGACGACCGCCTGCCGCACCTCGGGGCGCTCGGCGATCGCGGCCTCGATCTCACCCAGCTCGATACGGAAGCCGCGCACCTTGACCTGGTGGTCGATCCGGCCCAGGTACTCCACGTCGCCGTCCGGCCGTCGGCGGGCGAGGTCGCCGCTGCGGTAGAGGCGGGCGCCGGTCGATCCAACGAAAGCATCAGGTACGAAGCGCTCGGCGGTCAGCGCCGGCCGGCCGAGGTAGCCGCGCGCCAGGCCCGCGCCGCCGACATGCATCTCGCCCGGTACACCGACCGGCACGGGCGAGCCGTACCGGTCGAGCAGGTGGAGCGAGAGGTCGGGGATCGGCCGTCCGAGCACGCTGCCGCCCGCCAGGTCGGCCTCCCCCACCGGCCGGAAGGTGACGTGCACCGTGGTCTCGGTGATGCCGTACATGTTGACCAGCCGCGGCGTCCGGTCGCCATGCCGCTCGAACCAGGGGGCGAGGTTCTTGAGGTCGAGCGCCTCGCCGCCGAAGACCACCCAGCGCAGAGCAAGCCCTGGCCCCACCTCCCGGTCGGCCTGGATGAGCTGGCGGAAGGCGGACGGGGTCTGGTTGAGGACGGTGACGCGCTCTCCGGCGAGCAGCCGGAGAAACTCCTCGGGCGAGCGGCTCACCAGGTAGGGGACCACCACCAGCTGGCCGCCGTAGAGCAGCGCCCCCCAGATCTCCCACACCGAGAAGTCGAAGGCGTAGGAGTGGAACAGCGTCCAGACGTCCTCCGGGCCGAACCCGAACCAGCCGTCGGTCGCCGCGAACAGCCGCAGGACGTTGGCATGGGTCACCACGACGCCCTTGGGACGGCCGGTCGAGCCCGAGGTGTAGATGACGTAAGCCGCCTGGCCGGGGTCGACCTCCACGGAGGACGCGATTTCGCCCGGCGCATCCTCCAGAGGCACGACCTGGACGTCCAGACCGGAGAGCCGCTCCGCGAGCCCTTCGCCGGCGACGACCACGCGGGCGCCGGAGTCGGCCACGGTGTAGGCCAGCCGGTCGTCCGGGTGCGCCGGGTCGAGCGGCACGTAAGCGCCGCCGGCCTTGAGGATGCCGAGCAGGCCGGCGACCAGGGCGGGAGTACGCTCGGCAAGCAGCCCGACCCGCGACTCCGGCCCGACGCCCAGGGCGCGCAGCCGGGCGGCGAGCCGGCCGGCCCAGGCGTCCAGCTCGGCATAGGTGAGCGCCTTCCCGTCACCGGTGACCGCCGTGGCTTCGGGGTCCCGCGCCGCCTGGGCCTCGAAGCGGTGGTGCAGCGACTCTCCCACCGGGAAGGCGGCCTCGGCGGCGCTCCAGGCCTCGATGCGGCTCCGCTCCTCGACGGTGAGCAGAGGCAGCTCCGACAGCCGCCGGTCCGGGCCGGCCGCGATCCCTTCGAGCAGGGTCCGGAAATGATCAGCGAGGCGCTCGATCGTGGCGCGGTCGAAGAGATCGGTGCTGTACTCGAACGAGCCGGCGAGGCCGCCGGGCAGGTCGGTCATCGACAGGGTGAGGTCGAACTTCGAGGTGCCGCTGTGCGCCGGCAGCGGCGTCAGCGACAGCTCCGGCACGTCGACGGCGGGGGCCGGCGCGTTTTGGAGGGTGAAGACGACCTGAAAGAGCGGCGTATGCGAGACCTCGCGCGCCAGGTCCAACTCGTCGACCAGCATCTCGAACGGCACGTCCTGGTGGTCGTAGACGCCCAGGGTGACGTCGCGCATCCGCCCCACCAGCTCGCGGAACGCCGGGTCGCCCGACAGGTCGGCGCGCAGAACCAGGGTGTTGACGAAGAAGCCGATCAGACCCTCGGTCTCGTCCCGGTTGCGGTTGGCGACCGGTAAGCCGACCACGATGTCGTCGCGCCCGGTGTAGCGCTGGAGCAGCGTGTCGAACGCGGCGAGCAGGACCATGAACAGGGTCGCGCCCTCGCTCTGGGCCAGGGAGCTCAGCGCGTCCCGTATCCCGGCGGAGATGAAGAACGACAGGGTCGCCCCCGCCCAGCCCTGGACCGGCGGACGCGGCCGGTCGGCCGGCAGCTCCAGCAGCTCGGGAGCGCCGGCCAGCCGCTCGCGCCACC
>JBKKAU010000283.1:0-3058 GCA_046714475.1 Thermoanaerobaculia bacterium | reverse complement strand
GCTCTGGCGGGCGAAGCGGCGGGGCAGCCTCGAGGTCCGCGCCTGGCCGGGCTCGCCCCTGGCCGGCGAAGGGCCGCGGATCGGCTCCTGGGAGGAGACGGTGCGCTACATCCAGGAGCGCACGCGCGGCTACGCCGAAGGCTCCGGGACGCTGCACCGCATCGACGCCCGCCACCGGCCGGCCGCGGTCTGGCCGTTGCGCGCCGAGCTCCGCGCCGCCGACCTGCTGACCGGCCTGCTTCCCTTGAGAGGCAACAACGGCAGCGGCTGGCCGCAGCTCCACTCGGCCTGGCTCTGCCCGCAGATCCCCTTCGCGTTCGAGCTGGGGATCGTGCCCAAGGTGGCGGTGGCGCCGACCGTCCCCCACCCGGCGGCCGGCCGCGTCGCCAGCCCCGTCCTGCGGTCCGCGGAGACGCCCAAAGAGAAGGCGGGGCTCGTGCTAGCATCCGCGGCATGAGCGCCATCGACCCGCGTCATCGCCGCCCCCAAAGGATCGCGATACTGCCCGGCGACGGCGTCGGCAAGGACGTGACCGCCGAGGCGGTCAAGGTCCTGGAAGCCGCCGCCGAAGTCTGGGACCTCCCCCTGGAGCTGGTCCATTTCCCCTGGGACGCCGACCGCTATCTGCAGACGGGCGAGACCCTGCCGCCCGGCGCCCTGGACGACTTCCGCGACAACTACGCCGCCGTCTTCATCGGCGCCTATGGCGACCCGCGGGTGCCGGACATGAAGCACGCGGCCGACATCCTGCTGGGTATCCGCTTCGGCCTCGACCTCTGCATCAACCTCCGGCCGGTCAAGCTCTACGCCCAGCACCTCTGCCCGGTCAAGGACAAGACCGAGAAGGACGTCGACTTCGTCGTCTTCCGCGAGAACACCGAGGGGGCCTACGTCAACATCGGCGGCAACTTCAAGCGCGGCACGCCGGACGAGGTGGCGGTGCAGGAGGAGATCCATACCCGCAAGGGGGTCGAGCGCATCATCCGCGCCGCCTTCGATTACGCCGTCGCCCAGGGCCGCCGCGAGGTCTGCATGAGCGACAAGTCGAACGTCATGCGCTACGGCCACGACCTGTGGCAGCGCTGCTTCGCCGAGGTCGCCCAGGACTACCCGCAGATCCGGACGCGCCACCTCTACGTCGACGCCCTGACGCTGCAGATGGTCAAGGCGCCCGAGAGCTTCGACGTGATCGTCACCAACAACATGTTCGGCGACATCGTGACGGACCTGGGCGCGGCGCTCCAGGGCGGGCTGGGGATCGCCGGCTCGGCCAACCTCCACCCGGGCCGGACCTCGATGTTCGAGCCGGTCCACGGCTCGGCTCCGAAGTACGCCGGCACCGGCCGCGCCAACCCGATCGGCGCGGTCCTGTCCGTGGCCTTGATGCTCGACACCCTCGGGCACGCGGACGCCGCGAAAGCGGTCGAGGAGGCGGCGGCCCGGTCGCTGCGCGAGCGGCAGTCGACGCCCGACGTCGGCGGATCGCTCACCACCTCCCAGGTGGGGGACCTGCTGGCGCGCGCCGTCGCCAGTCCCGGAGTCCCGGCGTGATCCCCAGAGAATCCGACCTCATCTACGACTGGAACCGCGCCGGCGGCTCGGACCTGTGCCCGGCGCGCGGGCGGGTGGAGCTCGACGACGAGACCCTGCGCGACGGCCTGCAGTCGCCGTCGGTCCGCAACCCCGGCATCGAGGACAAGGTCCGCATCCTCCACATGATCGCGGAGCTGGGGATCGAGTCCGCCGACATCGGCCTCCCCGGCGCCGGCCCGCACGTGGCGCGCGATGTCGAGCGCCTGGCGCGCGAGATCGCCGACCACCGCCTGCCGATCGCTCCCAACTGCGCGGCGCGGACCCTGGCGGCCGACATCCAGCCGGTCGTCGAGATCTCGCAGAAGGTCGGCATCGCGATCGAGGTCGCCTGCTTCCTCGGCTCGTCGCCGATCCGCCAGTACGCCGAGGGCTGGACGCTGGACCGCATGCTGCGCCTGACGCGCGAGGCCGTCGAGTTCGCCGTCCGGCAGAACCTGCCGGTGATGTACGTCACCGAGGACACCACCCGCGCCGCGCCGGAAGACCTGCGCCGCCTCTATACCGAGGCGGTCGAGGCCGGCGCGCGGCGCGTCTGCGTCGCCGACACGGTCGGGCACTCCACGCCGGCGGGGGCGCGGAACGTCATCCGCTTCGTCCGCGAGGTGGTCGACGCCACCGGCGAGGACGTCAAGGTCGACTGGCACGGCCACAAGGACCGCGGCCTCTCGGTGGTCAACGCCCTGGCCGCGGCCGAGGCCGGCGCCGACCGGCTCCACGGCACCGCGGTCGGCATCGGCGAGCGGGTGGGCAACTGCCCGATCGACCTGCTGCTGGTCAACATGCAGCTCCTGGGCTGGATCCACCGCGACCTCTCGCGCCTCCAGCAGTACTGCCAGCTCGTGGCCGACACCACCGGCGTGCCGCTGCCGGACAACTACCCGGTGGTCGGCAAGGACGCCTTCCGCACCGGCACCGGCGTGCACGCGGCGGCGATCATCAAGGCGCGGGCGCGCGGCGAGGACTGGCTGGCCGACCGCGTCTACTCGTCGATCCCGGCCAGCCTGATCGGCTGCCGCCAGGTGATCGAGGTGGGGCCGATGAGCGGCGAGTCCAACGTCGTCTACTGGCTGCAGGAGCGGGGCATCGACGCCGATCCCGAGCTGGTGAGCGAGATCTTCGGCCGCGCCAAGGAGGCCCTCGCGGTGCTCGGCGAGGCCGAGATCCTGGAGATCTGCCGCGCCCGGGGCGTCACCCCCGGCGAGCCCCAGCCGCGCGCGCTGCCTTGAGGGCCTTCACCCCCCGGCCCCCTCTCCCGCCACCCCTCCCACCCTCCCCGGGAGAGGGGGAGCAAAATGTCTGAGCCCCGCAAGGCGCCCCTTCCCGCGTGGAAGCGGGCGCTCGACCTTTATCTGGAGAGCCTGGCGGTCGAGCGCGGGCTGTCCCGGAACACCGTCGACGGCTACCGGCGCGACCTCGCGCGGCTCGGCGAGGCGCTGGTCAAGAGCGGCGCCGACCTGCTGACCGC
>JBKKAU010000282.1:0-6996 GCA_046714475.1 Thermoanaerobaculia bacterium | reverse complement strand
GATGAACGTGGCGATCGACGAGACCGGCACCCTGGAGGTGACGCGGCACGACATCGAGGACGTCATCTCCTCCTGGACCGGCATCCCGGTGGCGGCGCTGCAGAGCGAGGAGGCCGAGCGGCTGTTGCGCATGGAGGAGACGCTCAAGAAGCGGGTCATCGGCCAGGAGCGGGCGATCAGCGCCATCAGCCGGGCCATCCGCCGCTCCCGCCTGGGGGTGAGCAACCCGCAGCGGCCGGTCGGCTCGTTCATCTTCCTCGGCCCCTCGGGCGTCGGCAAGACCGAGGTGGCGCGCCAGCTCTCCGACTTCCTCTTCGGCAGCCAGCGCGCCCTGGTGCGCTTCGACATGAGCGAGTACATGGAGAAGCACGCGGTGTCGAAGCTGATCGGCTCGCCGCCGGGCTACGTCGGCCATGAGGAGGGCGGCCAGCTCACCGAGCGCGTGCGGCGCCAGCCCTACTCGCTGATCCTGTTCGACGAGATCGAGAAGGCGCATCCGGACGTCGCCAACCTCCTGCTCCAGATCCTGGAGGACGGCCTGCTGACCGACGCCTACGGCAACCAGGTGGACTTCAAGAACACGCTGGTGCTGATGACTTCGAACATCGGCTCCAAGCTGGTGCTGCGCGGCGGCCGGATGGGCTTCGGCGAAGGCGACGCGCAGGCGAGCTTCCGCCGCATCGAGGAAGAGATCCTGGCCGAGCTGCGGCGCGGGTTCAGCCCCGAGTTCATCAACCGTATCGACGAGGTGATCGTTTTCAACCCGCTGACCGAGACGGAGCTGCGAGCGATCGTGGACATCCTGATCAACGACGTCAACACGACCTTGGCGGAGCGGACCCTTCACGTCAACGTCTCGCCGGCCGCCCGGCAGTGGCTGCTCGGGAAGGCGGACCTCGACCCCGCGACCGGAGCCCGGCCGTTGCGCCGGATCATCCAGCGGCACATCCAGGACGCCATCTCGGAGATCCTGATCCAGCAGCAGGGCGGCGAGGCCATCGAGCGGATCGACGTGGACGTCGAGGATGGAGAGCTCAAGTTCGAGTCCGCCAGCCAGGCGACGGAGACGCCGGCGATCAGCGCCCCCTAGCGTGCCGCCCGCCCGACCGCAAGGGAGCGGTGGCCCGCTCCCGTCAGCCGAGCCCATTCCATCCCTCTCGGCGGCACGCCGCCGCCGAGAGTGGAGTCGAGGACGAGAGAATGCCTGATCTCACTGTGAGTCCTTGGTCCTCTCGCCGTTCGCGCCGCCGCTCCTCCTGGGGAGCGGCCGGACGGCGTCTGTTGATTCTGGTGCTCCTCCCCCTGCTGGCGACCGGCGGCGTCCCCGCCGTCGCCCAGGACGGCGCCCGGACGATCGAGGCCATCGAGTTCCGCGGCTTGAAGAGCCTGACGGAAGATACGATCCTTTATTACCTGGGGCTCGAGCCCGGCCAGCCGCTGGACGAGGCGGGGCTCAACGCCAAGATCAAGGATCTCTGGGCCCGCGACCTGATCGACGACATCCAGGTCGAGACCGTCTCCGGCAATGCCGGCGGCGGGGGAGTGCGCCTGGTGATCACGGTCGTCGAGCGTCCGACCCTGCGCTCGGTCGAGTACGAAGGCGTCAAGCGCGTCGGCAGGACCGAGATCCAGGACAAGATCGTCACCCAGCGCATCCAGGTGCGCGAGGGCGAGCCCATGAGCCTGGGCGAGCTGCAGCGCGTCAAGACGCTGATCGAGGACATGTACGCCGAGAAGGGCTACCGCTTCGCCGAGGCCCGCTACACCGTCGAGGACATCGGCACCAACGAGAAGCGGGTGGTGTTCACCGTCGACGAGGGGGACCGCGTGCGGATCGCCGACGTCGCCTTCGAGGGCAACACGGTGTTCAACGACGTGCGCCTGCAGCTGGCGATGCGCAAGGTCAAGGAGACCGGCCCGATCTCGCGCTTCACCAAGAAGGACATCTACGACCCGGCCAAGCTCCAGGAGGACCTCGAGAAGGTCCGCGACGTCTACCGCGGCGCCGGCTACAAGAACGTGGTCATCGGCGAGCCGCAGGTCGAGGTGCGGGCGCTCAACCCGAACGCGGCCAGGCCCGAAGACCAGAAGCGGCGGATGTTCATCACCGTGCCGATCGAGGAGGGGGACCGCTGGCGGTTCGGCGAGGTGTCGATCGATGGCAACTCGACCTACTCCGACCAGGCGCTGCTCCGCGTCTTCCCGCACCGCCCCAACACCTGGCTGCGCGCCAAGGTGGTCGACGAGGGGGTCAAGTCGGTCCGCGAGCTCTACAACAACACGGGCTACATCTACGCCCAGGTCGAGCCGGAGGTGATCGAGAAGCCCGGCCAGGTGGCGGACGTCGTCATCCACGTCCAGGAGGGCGACCAGTTCAAGGTCGGCCGCATCGAGTTCCAGGGCAACGAGCGGACCATGGACAAGGTGCTGCGCCGCGAGGTGCGGCTGGTCGAGGGCGGCCTGGTCAACATCGGCGGGCTGCGCAACAGCGTCCTCAAGGTCAACCAGCTCGGCTACTTCAAGCTGAACGAGGAAGACCCGGTCGAGATCGCGACCGACACCGAGAAAAAGTCCGTGGACCTGGTGTTCAAGGGCGAGGAGGCGGAGCGCACCGAGCTGCAGTTCGGCGGCGGCTGGAGCGAGCTGGACGGCTTCTTCGGCCAGTTCGCGATCAACACCAAGAACTTCCTCGGCCGCGGCGAGCAGGTAGGCGTGTCGCTCCAGACCGGCCGCTTCCGCGACTTCTTCGACGTCTCGTACTTCATCCCCTGGTTCATGGACCGCCGTCAGAGCCTCGGTATCCGGCTCTTCGACAGCGACATCGACTACAGCGACCTGTACGAGGACGACGAGCGCTTTCTGCGCAACAGCCGCGGCGCGATCCTGACCTACGGCCGCAGCTTCCGGCTCTTCCAGTCGGCGAGCATGAGCTACAACCGGTCGAACTACGAGGAAGAGACTACGGTCCCGTTCGTCAACCCGACGACGAACGAGGTCGAGAACCGGATCGTGCCCTTCACGCGCGACTCCTCGTCGCTGCGGCCGATCTACGTCTTCGACAGCCGCGACAACCCGTTCGAGACGACGCGCGGCACGCGGTTCTCCCTGGCGACCGAGTACGCCGGCGGGCCGCTCGGCGGCGACAGCTACTTCGTGCGGCCGGAGCTCAACTTCAGCTACTTCCGGCCGGTGAGCGATTTCCCGACCCGGACGGTGGCGGCGCTCAACTTCGAGGCCGGGATGATCAACGCCTTCGACGAGAGGGAGTACCCGCTTTCGCCGTTCGAGCGGTTCTTCCTGGGCGGCGAGAACAGCATCCGCGGCCACCGTTCCCGATCGCTCTACCTGCGCAATGCCAAGGGCGAGCCGCTCCGCGATCCGCTGACCAACAGCATCCTGGGCGGCGACAAGTTCGTGCAGCTCAACCTGGAGTACCATTTCCTGCTCGGCGGACCTTTCCGGGTGCTGGTCTTCGGCGACGCGGCCAACGTCTTCGGCGAGAACCAGTCGATCGACCTGTCGAACCTGCGCTACACCGCGGGCGCGGAGCTGCGCGTGCTGGTACCCGTCTTCGGCGCGCCGCTGCGCTTCATCTACGCCGTGAACCTGGACGAGCAGCCGGGAGACCGCTTCGAAGAGTTCCAGTTCAGCATCGGAACCAGTTTCTGATCGATAGATCATCCTGATAGAGAAAGAAGGAGAAGACCCATGTCCACCACCCGCAGTTCCCTGAAGACAGTCCTCGGCCTCGCGCTGGGGCTCGCTCTCGCCACGCCGTTCGCGGCTTCGGCGCAGGCCCCCCAAGCGCCCACGGGGGGGGCGATCAAGATCGCCGTGATCGACACCGAGCGCATCCTGCTCAATTCCCAGACCGGCAAGAAGGCCCTGGCCGACCTCAAGAAGCTCCAGGAGCAGAAGGAGAACGAGGCCAAGACCAAGCAGCAGGAGATCAAGGATATCCAGACCCGGCTCAACGACGGCCGCAACTCCCTCTCCCAGGACAAGCTGGCCGAGATGGAGAAGCAGCTCGAGGACCGGGTGATCGCGCTGCGCCGGTTCCAGGACGACGCCAACCGCGACCTCGGCAAGAAGCGGGACGAGGTGCTGGCCCAGGTCGACCAGAGGGTCATGCCGGTGATCAACCAGGTCGGCAAGGAGCTGGGCTACACCCTGATCTTCCGCAAGTTCGAGAGCGGTCTGATCTACGCCGACGAGGCGGTGGACATCACCGTCGCCATCATCCAGCGTCTCGACGCCGCCGGCGCCGCCGCTCCGGGCAAGCAGGGCGGCAAGTAAGCGCGTGGCCCGCCGGCTGGCCGATCTCGCCGAGCTGGTCGGGGGCCGGGTGGAGGGTGATGCGGACCGTGTCGTGGACGCGGTCCGGCCGCTCGAGACCGCGAGTCCTCGCGACCTTTCCCTCCTCAACCACCCCCGCTATCGGGCCCAGGCCGAGGCGAGCGCGGCCGGCGCTCTCCTCGTAGCCTCCGGTCTGGAGGCCGTGGCGCGGCAGACCGGCAAGGACCTGCTGGTCGTCGCGGACGCCCCGTACGCCCTGTCGCGCCTCCTCGGCGCGCTGCACGCCGCGGAGGGCCGGGAGCCGGGAGCCCATCCCACGGCCGTGCTGGAGCCGGGGTGCGAAGTCGACCCCACGGCTCACATTGGCCCCTACGCGGTGATCGGCGCCGGCAGCCGCGTCGGCCCGGGCGCCGCCATCCTCGCGCATACGGTGGTGGGCCGCCGTTGCGTCGTCGGCGAGGGCGCGGTGCTCCACCCTCACGCGGTGCTCTATGACGACACCGAGGTCGGCCCCGGCTGCATCATCCACTCCGGCGCCGTGCTCGGCGCCGACGGCTTCGGCTATGCCACCTATCAAGGCGTGCACCACAAGGTGCCCCAGGTCGGACGGGTGGTCGTCGAGGCCGACGTCGAGATCGGCGCCAACTCCACGGTCGACCGCGCCACCCTCGGCGAGACCGTGCTCGGCGCCGGGACCAAGATCGACAACCTCGTCCAGGTCGGGCACAACGTGCGGGTCGGCCGGCACTGTATCCTTTGCGGGCAGGCCGGGATCGCGGGGAGCACCCGCCTCGGGGACTACGTCGTCCTGGCGGGGCAGGCGGGAGTCGCCGGGCACATCGAGCTCGGCGACCGCGTCCAGGTGGCGGCCAAGTCGGCCGCCCTGACCTCGGTCCAGCCCGGTACGACCGTCGCCGGCATCCCGGCGGTGGAGATGCGCAAGTGGCGGCGCCAGGCGGTCCTCGTCTCGCGCCTGGAGGAGATGAAGCGTCGGCTCCGCGCGCTGGAGAGGCGGCTCGGGGTCGAGAGCGTGGAAAGTGAGGAGGCCTAGTGGCTCGGCTTGCCCCCCTTCGCTCCTTCGTGTGCGCGCCTGCGGCGCTGCCAGTCACTGCGTGGGGCAAACCGAGCCACTGAACGAGGAGAGATATGAGCGAGCCGGCCCCGAAGTGGGATGTCGAATGGATCCAGTCGGTGCTCCCGCACCGTTATCCGCTGCTGCTGGTCGACCGCGTCCTCGAGATCGAGCCGAAGAAGCGGATCGTCGCCATCAAGAACGTGACGGTCAACGAGCCCTTCTTCGTGGGCCACTTCCCGGGGCGGCCGGTGATGCCCGGAGTGCTGCTGGTCGAGGGCCTTGCCCAGGCCGGCGGGCTGCTCCTCCTGCACGACATGGAGAACCGCGCCAACAAGCTCGTCTACTTCATGGGGATCGAGGAGGCGAAGTTCCGCCGGCCGGTGGTCCCGGGGGACCAGGTGCGCTACGAGGTGGAGGTGCTGCGGCTGCGGTCGCTCCACTGCAAGCTGTCGGGCCGGGTCCTGGTGGACGGCCAGCTGGCGGCCGAGGCCGTGATCTCCTCGGCGATGGTGGACCGCTGACTGTGGGCGGCGTCCATCCTCTGGCGGTGGTCGACCCGGGCGCGGAGCTGGGTGAAGGGGTCACCGTCGGACCGTTCGCGGTCGTCGGCGCGGGCGTCGCGCTCGGCGACGGCACCGAGGTCGGGGCCGGCGCCCAGGTCCAGGGGCCGGCGCGGATCGGCCGCGAGAACCGGATCTTCCCCCAGGCCTCGATCGGTTTCGAGCCGCAGGACCTCAAGTTCGGCGGCGAAGAGGTCTGGCTCGAGATCGGCGACCACAACCAGTTCCGCGAGCACACCACCGTCCACCGCGGCACGGCCAAGGGGGGCGGCGTCACCCGCATCGGCAGCGACAACCTTTTCATGGCCTACACCCACGTGGCGCACGACTGCATGGTGGGGAGCCGCACCATCTTCGCCAACAACGCCACGCTCGCCGGGCACGTCGAGGTCCACGACGACGCGACGATCAGCGCCTTCACCTCGGTCCACCAGTTCTGCCGCGTCGGCCGGCACGCCTACGTCGGCGGCTACAGCGTCGTGACCATGGACGCGCTGCCGTTCGCCAAGACCGTGGGTTTGAAGCCGGCCTGCTACGGGCTCAACCGGATCGGCCTCACGCGCAAGGGTTTTTCGCCCGAGGGCGTGCGACGTCTGGACCAGGCGATCCGCCTGCTGGTGCGCTCGGGGCTCAACACCGCCCAGGCGCTGGAACGGATCCGCGCCGAGCTTACCGGGGACCCGGACGTGGACTACCTGGTCGCTTTCATCGAGAGCGCCAAGCGAGGGGTTCACAGGTCGACGCCGCGGGGCGGCCGCGCGGGCGGCGGCGAGCCGGCGGAGGAGTCTTGAGCCGATTGCGGGTGGGGGTGGTGGGAGCGGGCGCCATGGGGCGCAACCATGTCCGTATCCTGTCGTCGCTTCCCGGGGTCGAGCTGGTCGGGGTCCACGATCCCCGTCCCGAGGCGGCCGAGGCCATGGCGAGCGAGCACGGGGCGCGGGTCTTTCCGCATCTCGACGACCTGGCGGGCGAGATCGAGGCGGCGGTGCTGGCGGCGCCGACGGTGGCTCACGCGGAGGTCGGCTGCGGGCTGCTCGGGCGCGGGCTCCACCTGCTGGTGGAGAA
>JBKKAU010000281.1:0-18062 GCA_046714475.1 Thermoanaerobaculia bacterium | reverse complement strand
GGCGAACGACGTCCGCGTCCCCGCCCTGCGGGCCGCCGCCGCCGCCCACCGGGAATCCGGGCTGCGCGCCGTCACCGGCGAGAACTACGAAGGCGGGCACTGGCGGGGGAGCTTCGCGGCCTATCTGGTGACGGGGCGCGGCCTGCCGCAGGCGCGGCAGGCCGGCCGGTAGAGGAAGGCTAGAACCGGACCCGCACCGCCGCCTGGTACTGGCGCGGCAGGCTGGCGTTGTTGAAGGCGTTCGACTTGCCGAAGCTCGCGTTGCGGGTGAAGTTCCAGATACCGTTGGTCTGCTGACCGGTGAACAGGTTCTGGTTCCTCGCCGTGATGAACTCGTTCTCCTCGTTCAAGACGTTGAACACCTCGCCGATCAGCTCGATCGCGAGGAAGTCGAAGTCGAAGGTCTTGGAGAGCCGCAGGTCGAAGTTGCGGAAGTCCGGCTGGTTCTCGCTGTTGCGCTCCTCCAGGCGCGCCCCCTGGGCGTTCAGGAAAGCCGCGAGCTGCGCCGAGTTCATGCCGTTGGCCCGCGTGAGGTCGATCACCCCGCCGTTCTGGTCGAGGAAGACCGGCGTCTCGACGCTCTGCGCGTCGAGGCCGTTCAGGCCGACCGAGCCGACGATGTCCACGCCCGCGGTGTACGGGATGCCGGTGCGCCAGAGGAAGATGCCGGAGAGCATGATGTCCCACGGCAGCTCGAAGGTGCCCGAGGCGAGGAAGCGGTGGGTCACGTCATAGTCGGCGCGGCCCTCGCTGAGCTCGGGGTTGAACGGGTCCAGGCTGAACGAGCTCGAGGTGCTGCGCTCGTTGGAGTCCTGGTCGATCGCCTCGGCCCAGGTGTAGTGGGCCAGCCAGCTGAACCGGCTGTTCCCCAGGGCGTTGCGCCGCGTCGACAGGGTCACCGCCTTGTACTCCCCTTCGCCGTCGCTGCGGTGCTGCAGGACCCGGCCCAGCTCCGGGTAGGGACGGCTCGCGCCGGTGGTGGTGTAGCCGGTCAGGTTGCCGAAGGTGAGGCCGCTCGGCACGACGTTGATGTTGACCAGCCGCTGCGCGTTGTCGATCTGCGAGTAGACCCCCTCGATGCCGACGCTGTAAGACGTGCCGAGCTGCTGCTCGAAGGCCAGGCTGGTGCGCCGGCTCTCGGTCGCCTCCAGGTCTGGCGAGACGGTGGTGACGGCGGCGCTGGTGCGGGCCAGGAGCGCAAACTCCTGCGGCGTCAGGATGTTCGGGTAGGTCGGGCAGCCGGGCGAGGTGCAGCGCACGCTGATCCGGTTGTAGAGGCCGGAGATCTCGGACAGCGGCCCGGCGTAGAGGATCGACGGCAGGTAGTTGTAGTAGAGGCCGGCGCCGCCGCGCAGCACGGAGCGCCCGTCGCCGCGTACGTCCCAGGCGAAGCCGAGCCGGGGCGCGAAGTTGTCGTCGTCGTCGTTGAAGCTCCCCAGGAACTCCGGACGGTTGGGATAGGCGTTGCCGACCGGCTCCGGGATGGATTGCACGTCGTAGCGCACGCCGAAGTCGAGCGTCAGGTTGCGCAGCTCCAGGGTGTCTTGGACGAAGAGGCCCCAGGTCTGGTAGTCGAAGGCGTTCAGGCCGCCTGTCCGGCCGGACCCCTGGTCGAAGGTGGCGGGCCGGTTGGCGAGGAAGTCCGGCACGGTCGCGAAGAAGTACTGGCCGCCCTGCTCGCGCGGGAACAGGTTGTCGACCTCGGTGGTCGAGTACTCGACGCCGGCCTTGACCTCGTTCTGGTTCCAGAACCAGGTCAGGTTGTCCCGGACCTGCCATCTCTCCTCGTCCGTCCGGTTGGGCAGGAACTCGCTGCGGCCGAAGGCCAGCCCGAGGTTCTGGATGTTGGTCTCCGGCAGCGAGTTGTTGATCGCGAAGATCGGGCGCTCCTCGACGCCGAACTGGGCGATCAGCTGGTTGGAGAGCGCGGCGCCGAGGATCGAGTCCACCTCGAGGACCGTGCTCTGCACCTTGTTGAACTCGTCGCCGTTGTTGGAGAAGACGTCGCCCGAGCCTTCGCTGGGGAAGTTGTTATAGTCCGACGAGTTGTAGCGCAGGAACGCGTGGGTGGCCGTACCCAGGTTGGCGTCGAGCCGCGCCAGGTAGGTCTCCTGGTCCTGCCGGCTGTCGAACGCCAGCTCGCGGTCGAGCGAGCCGCCGATCAGCGTCTGATACCGGGCGAGGAAGGCCGCCTGGACGTCGGCCGGCAGCGCCTGCCAGTCCGTGTCGAGGCGGAAGTTCGGGGCGGTCAGCGGCTCGGAGATGTCCTGGAAGTCGCCGTTGACGAAGAAGTGGAAGCGGTCGCGCACGATCGGACCGCCCAGGGCGAAGCCGTACTGGTCGGAGTCGAGCGGCTCGAAGAACTCGTCGACCTCCTGGCCGTTCAGGGTCGCGGAGCGCTCGTCCGCCCATTCGGAGTCGCGGCGGAAGAAGAAGAGCTCGCCTTCCAGGTCGTTGGTGCCGCTCTTGGTGATGGCGTTCAGGGTCGCGCCGACGCCGCGGGCATACTCGGCGCTGTAGGTCGAGCGGATGACCTGGAACTCGCGGATGGCGGCCTGGCTGAAGACGAACGGCGCCTCGGTGCCTCCCCGCTCCTCGCCGAAGAAGTCGGAGTTGGCCTCGGCGCCGTCGATGTTGAAGTCGCTCTGGATGCCGCGGGCGCCGTTCATCGACACGCGCTCGCCGAAGGACTCGCCGGCGCCGGGCGTCAGCAGGATGAGGTCGCTGAAGTCGCGGCCCAGGATCGGCAGGTTGTCGATCTGGGTCTCGGTGACCGACAGCGTCAGGTCCGCCTCGGTGACGTCGACCACGGGCGCCTCGCTGGTGACGGTGATCTCCTCGGCGATGGTCTCCGGGGTGATCGTGAACCGGATGTTCGCGGTGGAGCCGAGCAGGACCGTGATGCTCTCCCGCGTCTCGGTGCGGAAGCCGGACAGCTCGGTGTTGACGCGGTAGGTGCCCGGAGGCAGCAGGCCCATCTGGTAGTTGCCGCCGTCGTCGGTGACGACGGTGCGGGTGAGCCCGGTCTCGGTGTTGGTGGCGGTGACGGTGACTCCGGGCAGAGCCGCGCCGTCGGTGTCGGAGACCCGGCCGGAGATCTCGCCGGTGGTGGCGCTGGTCTGCGCGAACGCACCCGTGGCGGCAAAGAGACAGCACAGCAGGACGATCAGGATGGGACGGGAGCGGGCAGGCATGTTTCCTCCTCGAGGGACGTGAAGATCTGCGGGGAACGCCATAACGATTCGAGCCTCGGCCCTCCGGGCGTCGGCCTCTAAATGTCGGATCAAGAAAACCAGGAGCTGCGATGGAAGGCCGCCGGACCGGTCTGGGAGTCGCTCTCCCCGCCCTCGCCCCCCAGTCTTGGCGCCGGGCGTGCCATCCCGGTAGCCGAGATGTTACAGGAAAGCGAGAGGGGCGGGATAATCCTTCGGCGTGAGCTCTCAACCTCCTGAAAGACGCGCTGAAAGATGCGACATCCTGGTGATTGGCGGCGGCATCTCCGGCCTCACGACCGCCTTCCATCTCGCCCGTGCCGGCCGCCGCGTCACCCTGCTGGAGGCGTCCGGCCGCGTGGGCGGGGCGCTGGAGACGCTCACCGACGGGCCCTGGCGGTTCGAGCTCGGGCCGAACACCGTCGTCGAGAGCCATGAGAGCGTCGGCCGGTTGATCCGGGAGTGCGGCCTGGAAGGCGAAAAGATCGCGGCCCTCCCCACCGCCAGGCGGCGCTATCTCTGGAAAGGGGACCGGCTCCACGCGCTGCCGTCCGGGCCGGGGAGCTTCCTCGGCACGCCGCTCTTCCCGCTCTCCGCGAAGCTCCGTCTTCTCCGCGAGCCCTGGGTGCCGAAGCCGGCGGGGGACGCGGAGGAGAGCATCGCCTCCTTCGTGCGCCGCCGCCTCGGGGGACCGTTCCTCGACTACGCCGTCGCGCCGTTCGTCTCCGGGGTCTACGCCGGCGACCCCGAGCGGCTCTCCGTCCGCTGGGCAGTGCCCAGGATTGCCGCCCTGGAGCGGGAGCACGGGAGCCTGCTCCGCGGCGCCCTCGCCGGCCGCAAGAGAGGAGGCCCGCCAGCTTCGCCGCGCGGCTCTCTCTTCTCCTTCCGGCAAGGGCTGGAGGAGCTCCCCCGCCGCCTCGCCAGGGAGATCGGCGACGTGCGGACCGGCGTGAGCTGCGAGCGGGTGCTGCGGGTCCCTGGCGGGTTCCGCGTCGAGACCTCCGCGGGTCCGTTCGAGGCGGAGCAGGTAGTCCTCGCCGTGCCGGCGGACGCGGCGGCGCGGCTCCTGGACGAGGCGACCGGCGGCGGAAGCCGCGCCTTCGCCGAGATCCCCTACGCCCCGGTCGCCGTGGTCGCGGCCGGCTACCGCCGCGCCGACGTGGCCCATCCGCTCGGCGGCTTCGGGTTCCTCGCGCCGCGCAAGGAGGGCCTGCGCATCCTCGGCTGCCTCTTCCCTTCCGAAATCTTCCCGGAGAGAGCCCCGGACGGGCACGTCTCTTTCGCGGTCTTCGCCGGCGGGAGGACCGATCCCGAAATCGTCGGCTGGGAGGAAGAGAGGATCTTCGAGGTGGTCGAGGCCGACCTGCGGCGGGCGCTGGGCGTTCGCGGCGAGCCGGTCTTCCGGCACCTGCGCCGCTGGCCGCGCGCGATCCCCCAGTACGAGCTCGGCCACGGCCGCTTCGTCGAGTTGGCGCGCGAGATCGAGCGCGGCCTCCCCGGCCTGCGCCTCGGCGGCAACTTCCTCTATGGGATCTCGGTCCCGGATTGCGTCAGGAACGGGGCTGTGATGGCGGAGGGGATGCTCTCATGAGCCGAGGCTGACATCAGCCCTCGCTTTGGAGCAGAGTACGGATTCCGCTCTCAAGGGACGGAAGATCTTCGGTGACGGTCTTCCAAACGACCGCAAGATTGACTCCGAAGTAGTCATGGGTCAGCTTGTCTCGCATTCCGGCCATCTCACGCCACGGCAGCTCTCCTTGCCGGGCTCTTACTTCCCCAGGGACACGCTTGGCAGCTTCCCCGATGACTTCAAGGGCACGAATCACAGCAAAGACTGTCTTGTCGTCCTTCGCGAACTGCTCGTAATCCATGCCTGCCACGAACTGATGGGCCTTGGTGACAGCGTCCAGTATGTCCTGCAGGTAATCGCGATACTCGCGATCCGCCCTCATACCGGAACGACCTCGCTCAGAATCCTCATGCCGATACGCGGCTTCAAGGCATCCTCCATGACGAGGTCTACCTTGATCCCCAATAGATCGGTCAAGTGGTTCTCCAGCGCAAGGAAGGCCAGCAGACCAGGAGGGCTCTCAAACGTGACGAGCAGATCCAGGTCGCTCCCCGCATGCTGCTCCTGTCGCACGTGGGAGCCAAACACGCCTAGGGATCGGACTCGGAAACGCTCCACAAGGTAAGGGAGATGCTTTCGGAGCCTCTCCAGATAAAGAACGAGCTCGTCATCCCGCATGACAGGCATTCTACCGCCCTGAAGCGCGAAGCGGGGGCTCGGGCCGACAGCCCCAGAACCCCCGCTGCAGCTTCCGGAACGGCTGAGGTCAGCGCACCGCGCCGCGGCGGAACAGGTTGACGATCGCGAGAAGAATGACTGCGCCCAACAGCGAGACCAGCAGCGACGGAAGGCTGAAGCTCCCATCCGTGAGGCTGGCTGTACCGAACAGAGGAGCCAGCAGGAAGCCGGCCAGGAGAGCGCCGACGATGCCAACAACGATGTTCAAGAGAACACCCTGCTGAGCGTTCGTTCGCATGATGATGCTGGCAACCCAGCCGATCAGACCACCAATGATGAGCATGAGGATGATGTTCATGACTATTTCTCCTTCCAGTTAAGGTTTCCCTCGTACCTCCGTCTCCAGCCTACTTAGATAGCAACTGTCGTGCCATTCCTCGACAGGCAGTACGTAGGTTGAATGGAATCAATGGCTTGGAAAAGGAGTAACTCCGCCTGAACCCTTGACTGGTGCTCGGGGGCGGCTTGGGCTCGGCGGACTTGCCGCACCGGCGAATCCCGGTCCCCGGACTCTCGTGGGAACCGTCTCCTCAAGACGTTGTAAAAGAGACAGGGTGGGGAGTGGGCCGCCGCTCATAGAATGCGAGGCTGCGACTCAGCCGCACTCTTCGAGGGAGACAAGCGCTTCATGGAACCTCTTCCGCCCACCCCTTCCGAGCCGCCTCCGCCGCCCTTGCCGGCCGCGCCGCGGCCGATCGGCCATCCCCTGTTGCGGTCGGTCCTCTTCGTGGGCGTCTTCTTCCTCTCCCAACTCGCCGCCACGGTCCTGCTCTTCCTGATCACTACCGCGACGGGACGCGAAGGAATTCTGCAGGGGGACGACCTTGGGCAGGTCGGCGAGGGGTTCCTGTTGAGCTTCGCGCTCACCGCGCCGCCGCTCATCCTGATGACCGTGCTGTTCGTCCGTTTCCTCGACCGGCGGAACCTGGCGAGCCTGGGCGTCCGCTGGCCCGTGGGAGGCCCGAGCGTGGCCCTGCGGCAGGCCTTCACCGTGCCTCTCGCCGTCCTGGCTTTTCTCGGGTCCTGGCTGGCGCTGGCCGCGGCGGTCGCGGAGGTCCGTTACGGCGGAGTGAGCCGGGAGTTCCAGACCGGTCCCTCCTGGTGGCCGGGCGAAAACGGGAGCATCGCCTTCCTGGCGCTGCTGCTCGCCGGCTTCATGATCCAGGGGGGAGTCGAGGAGTGGGTGGTGCGCGGCTACATCTACCGGGCGCTCAAGGAGCGCTGGCGCTGGTGGGTATCGGCCCTCGCCTCCTCGCTCCTGTTCTCGCTGCTGCACATCTTCAACCCCGACGTCTCCTGGGTCGCGCTGGTCAACATCGTGCTCGCGGGCGTGATCCTGGCGCTGCTGGTGGAGCGGAGCGGCAGCCTGTGGAGCGCGGTGCTGGCCCACGGCGTCTGGAACTTCGCCGTCGCCTGCCTGCTCTCGCTGCCGGTGAGCGGCATCAGCATGTTCTGCCTGCTCGACCTCTCTATTGAAGGAGAGAGCCTCCTGACCGGCGGCAAGTTCGGCCCGGAGGGGAGCCTGCTGTTGACGCTGCTGGCGGCGCTGCTGATCGCGGCCCTGTGGCCGCGGGGAGAGGGCGCGATGAATCGCGCCCCTACAGGAGCTGTGGGGGGCGTAAACGAGATGTAGGGGCGCCATTCATGGCGCCCTCTTCGGGGCTCTAGCTGTCGCCGCCCATCAGGATGTTGCCCAAACCGCCGAGAGCGGAGCCTTCGCCCTTCGACTGCGGGATCGCGGCGAGCACCCGCTTGGCGAGGCGGCTGAACGGCAGCGACTGCAGCCAGATCCGGCCGGGGCCGGTCAGAGCCGCATAGAACAGGCCCTCGCCGCCGAAGAACGCCGTCTTGATGCCGCTCACCATCTGGATGTCGTAGGTCACCTGGCTCTCGAACGCCACCAGGCAGCCGGTGTCGACGCGCAGGGTCTCGCCGGGGGCGAGCTCGCGCGACATGATGGTGCCGCCGGAGTGGATGAAGGCGATGCCGTCGCCCTCCAGCTTCTGCAGGATAAAGCCTTCGCCGCCGAACAGGCCCGCCCCAAGCCGGCGCTGGAAGGCGATGCCTACGGAGATCCCCTTGGCGGCGCAGAGGAACGCGTCCTTCTCGCAGAGCACCCGGCCGCTGTGCTGGCGCAGATCGAGCGCCACGACCTTGCCCGGGTAGGGCGAGGCGAAAGCCACCTTCTGCCGCCCGCCGGCGCCGTTCTGGAACAGGGTCATGAACAGCGATTCGCCGGTGACCAGCCGTTTGCCGGCGGTCAGCAGCTTGCCCATGAAGCCGCTCCCCTCCTGGCCCGAGCCGTCGCCGAAGATGGTCTGCATCTGAATGCCCGGGTCCATGTACATGAAGGCCCCGGCCTCGGCGATGCAGGCCTCGCCCGGGTCGAGCGTGACCTCGACGTACTGCATCTCCTCGCCGAACAGCTCGTAGTCGATCTCGTGCGCGCCACCGCCGCGCGGCGGCGGAGGCGGCGGGGACGGCGCCGCGCCGAAGGCCTCCCCGAACTGGCTGCTGATCGGCGCCCAGCTGTCCAGGCCCTGGCTATAGACGTGGGCGTCGCGCTTGAATCGCCCGCTCTGGATGCCGGCGACGACCTCGTCGCGGCTCATCGGTCCCTGCTGTTGTCCTTGGACGGCTACAAACCAGACGTTTTCGCTCATGGCTCTCCTCCTGCGTTGACCAGGCTGAGTCTATCGCACCGCTGATAGACTCCCCCGCGTTCCCCCCGGGAGGAAAGACCTCGTGCGACTTCCGAAACCGCTCTCGCTCTTGCTCGGTCTGGCGCTGTCCGCGCTCGCCGTCTCGCCCGGCCTCGCTCAACCGGCCCCCGAAGACCCGGCGTCCTGGCTGCGCTCCGGCCCCATGCTCGGTCCCGCCGAGATGACCGAGACCACCGTGTGGCTCCAGACCCGGCACCCCACGCGGGTCCAGGCGCGTTTCTGGAAACAGGGGCAGCCCGAGACGGCGCGCCTCAGCGAGGAGGTCCGGACCGACGCGGCCGGCGATCACATCGCGCGGCTGCGTCTCACCGGGCTCGACTTCGGCGCCCGCTACGACTACGAGGTCTACCTGGAGGGCCGGCGGGTCTCCCGCTCCTACCCGCTCACCTTCCAGACGCAGCCGATGTGGCGCTTCCGCACCGATCCCCCGGCCTTCCGGGTGGCGATCGGCTCCTGCGCCTACATCAACGACCCGGCGTTCGACCGCCCGGGCGAGCCCTACGGCGGCGGCTACGAGATCTTCCGCGCCATCGCCGCGGCGCGTCCCGACCTCATGGTCTGGCTGGGGGACAACATCTATTACAGGGAGGCGGACTGGGTGAGCGAGACGGGGATGCGCTACCGCTGGGCGCACGACCGTGCCCTGCCCGAGATGCAGCCGCTGCTCGGCGCGGTCCACCACTACGCCATGTGGGACGACCACGACTTCGGACCCAACGACGCGGACCGCACCTTCCGCGATCGCGAGGCGAGCCTGCGCGTCTTCCGCGACTACTGGCCGAACCCGTCCTTCGGCACGGCCGAGACGCCGGGGATCTTCACCCGCTTCGAGTGGGGCGACGTCGAGCTCTTCCTGCTCGACGACCGTTTCCACCGCTCGCCCAACGACATGCCGGCCTCGCCGGAGAAGCGGATGTTCGGCGCGGGGCAGCTCCAGTGGCTCAAGGAGGCGCTGGCCAGCAGCAACGCGACGTTCAAGATCGTGGCGGGCGGCAACCAGATGATCAACCCGATGACCTTCTTCGAGGGCTTCGGGAACTACCCCGCCGAGCAGAAGGAGCTGCTCGACTTCCTGCGCGAGGCGCGGATCGAAGGGGTGGTCTTCCTCTCGGGCGACCGGCACCACACGGAGCTGCTGCGGCGCCGGGAGCCGGGCCTCTACCCGCTCTACGAATTCACCTCGAGCCCGCTGACATCGGGCGGCTCGCGGAGCGAGCGGGAGGAGAACAACCCGGCGCGCATCCCCGGCACCTGGGTGACCGGCGGCATCCGCAACTTCGGCCTGCTGGAGCTCTCGGGGAAAAGGGACGACCGGGTGCTGACCCTGCGGACGCTCGACGTGCAGGGCAAGGAGCTATGGCGCCATCAGGTCAAGGCGTCGGAGCTGCGGTTCCCGAAGGCGGAGTAGCCGGCACGAACCGCACCTCGAACAGCCGGGGCCAGTGCTTGCCGGTGATCAGGAAGGTCCTGGTGTCGGGCTTGTAGGCGATGCCGTTGAGCACCTCGGCCTGGGCGCGCTCGGCGGGGGTGAGGAGACCCGAGGCGTCGACGACCGCGGTCACCTTCCCCGTCTCCGGGTCGATGCGGAGGATCTCGTCGGTCAGGTAGACGTTGGCCCAGACCGCGCCGTCGACGCACTCCAACTCGTTCAGCCGGTCGACGGGCACGCCGGCGCGGGTGACGGGCACCTGGCCGAGCGGCGCGAACGTCTCGGGATCGCGGAAGGTCAGACGGCTCGAGCCGTTGCTCATCACCAGCCGTTTGCCGTCGTGGCAGAGCCCCCACCCCGAGCCCTCATAGCGGTGCTCCCCCACCCGCTGGAGGTCCGAGAGCCGGTAGACCAGGGCTGTCTGTTCCTCCCAGGTGAGCTGGATCAGCTTGTCGCCCACGAGCGCCAGCCCCTCGGCGAAGTACCGGGCAGGGACCTCGACCCGCTGCCGGACCTCTCCCGTCGCGGGATCGGCCCGCCGCAGGCTGGAGCTCCCATACTGCCCCGCGCTCTCATAGAGCGAGCCCGCGTGCCAAAGCAGCCCCTGGGTATAGGACTCCGGATCGTGGGGCACGATGGAGAGGACCTCGACCTTGAGCCGCTCGGGCTCCTGCTCCGCGGACACGGGGGGCGGATCCGGGGGCGGATCCTCCGGTCCCGAGGCGGCGGGACGCAGCAGCCAGAGAACGAGCAGGACGACGGCGAGGGCGCTCATGACGAGGATCGGTACCTTACGACTCGCAGGGGCGGAACGAGGGGACGCCGGGCGCCCCCGCCGCGCGCTCACGGCTCGTGGGAGCAGCCGCCGAGCGGCTCAGGCGCCCACTCCAGGTCCGGCATGCCGATCGGCTGGCCCGGCGGCGGCTCGGGCGGCGCGGGCCGCTCGGCGGGAACCTCCTGCCTCTGCCGGCCGAGGTGGCGCTCGATCTCCCGGGCGAGGAACGACCGGTGCGCCGACTCGTCGGAATCGCCGGCCTGGCCGCCGCCCCAGGTCCGGGCGAACGCCGCCAGCCGGCTGTCGACCCGCGCCCGGACACCGGGCGAGGACTGGGCATGGGCCGAGAGATCCATCATCCTCCGCACCACCACCCATTGTGCCACGCGGCGCAGCTCGGCATGCCGCGCGCCGGCCTTCCCCTTGGTCGCCGACCCGGACGTGGCGTCGATCAGCCCGTCCAGGACCTCTTCCAGGCCGGGGACCGAGGGGTCGCGGCGATGGAAGTCGACCAGGCGCGCCGCCCGCTCCGGATGGAGCAGCCCCGTCGCCACCATGTCGACGGCGGCGGCCGCGGCGCCGAGGGGGTCGAAGGTGGGGCCCGTCCAGCCGTTGAACATCTCGCGGTTGCGCTCGTAGCCGGCGGGACGCGGCGCCAGCAGCGCGACCACCGGGTCGGGCACGTCGAGCGCCTCGGGGGAGAGGGTCGCGAGCAGCGCCTCCAGGGCCCGGCGCTGCCAGGCGGCGGCGGCCGGCTTCGCCGCCGGCTGCCCGTCGCCGCGTACGGCGTAGGCGTACTCCAGGCCGCCGACCACCTTGGTCGCCGCCTCCAGCTGGTAGCGATGGTGGTAGTAGACCGGCACCAGCACCTCCTGGAGCAGGGCGATCGGCTGGCCGGCGGGGAGGTTCTTTTCGCCGAAGCGGCCGAGCGCGATCTTGCGCACGGCGAGCGCGTGGCGCAGCCCTTCGACCGGATCGCCGCCGTTGTCCCACAGGTGCGCCCGCGGATGCGCCGACCCGACCGGCCGGGCGTCCTCGTCCGTGATGTAGAGGAGCCCGCGGCCGATCCCCTCGCGCAGGATGGCGTCGAGCGCCCACCGCTCCTCGACGCCCGCCGGGAACTGGCTGTAGGCGTAGCGGATGGCGTGGACGTCCCAGTCCCCCATCCCGACGGCGTAGGCCGAGGAGAAGTCGAGCTCCCCTCCGGTGATGCCGACGAGCGGCGCCGGGTAGTCCATCACCGAGGCGCGTCCGCCGTAGGTCGAGCCGGCGAAGTTGTGGTTGAGGCCGAGCGCGTGCCCCACCTCGTGGGCCGCGAGCTGGCGGATGCGGGCGAGGGCGAGCTGTACCGGATCGTCCGGCCCCCCCTTGCCGCTGCGGTCGGCGTCGGTCAGCCCCTCGAAGAGCAGCCGGTCCTGCCGCACGCGCAGCGAGCCGAGGGTCACATGGCCCTTGAGGATCTCCCCGGTGCGCGGGTCGATCACCCCGCCGCCGTAGGACCAGCCGCGGGTCGAGCGGTGGACCCACTGGATGACGTTGTAGCGGGCGTCGAGCGGATGGGCGCCCGGCGGCAGCACCTCGACCCGATAGGCGTCGGTGAGCCCCGCCCTTTCGAAGGCCTGGCGCCACCAGCCCGCCCCTTCGACCAGGGCGCTCCGCACCGGCTCGGGAGCGCCGGAGTCGACGTAGAAGACGATCGGCTCCTTGACCCGGGAGCGCTCCGCCGCGGGATCGGTCTTCTCCAGACGGAAGCGGGCGATCCACCGCGTGTCGATCGGGTCGGTGAGCGGCGCCGCGTAGTTGTAGAAGTCGACCGAATAGGAGCCGGCGCGCGGGTCGTAGAGGCGCGGCTTGTAGCCGTCGTCCGGCAGGCGCAGCAGCGAGTGGTGCTGGACGAAGGTGACCGCCTCCGGCGTCGGCGCGACCTCGCGCACCAGACGGCCGGGGTCGCTGGACTGATAGGTCAGGAGCGCCTCGAGCTCCAGGTTCTCGGGAAAGGCCAGGCAGTTGTCGAAGTCCACGGTGCTGCGCGCGGCGTCGAGCGACCAGTTCCCCTGCTCGGCGTTGCGCATGCGGGCGGGGACGCCGTGCGCGTCCCGCACCAGGAACGAGGTGATGTCGACCAGCGCCCGGCCGTCCGGCTCGGAGGCCGCGACGTCGCCGGCCCACAGCACGGAGGTGGCGAAGGACTCGCGCACCGCCTCGCGCTCGGCGGGGTCGTCGGACAGGGCGCGATAGCCGAGGTTCGGCTGCTCGACGAGCAGGCGCCCGCCGATCCGCCGCAGCGTCACTACGCGGGTGTCCCCGAGCTGGCCGCGGTCGAGCCCCACCGGGTTCGATCCCAGGCCGGTCAGGATGCTCTCGACGTAGAGATAGGTGCCCACCTCGCCGCGCGGGCCGGAGACCGGCGGCAGCTCCAGCCAGACCTTGCCCTTCTGGCGGTCGAGGTAGATGTCGAGGAGGCCTTCTTTCTTCTCGAGGCCGGCGGTCGCCTGGGCGATCGACGGCGGCGCTTCGGAGGTTGCGGGCTGCGCCGCCGGAGACTTGGCCGGCGTGGCAGCGAGCAGCGGCGCGGCGGCGAGGAACGTTGCGGCGCAAACGCGGATCTTCCAGGGAATCAAACGCATACGAAGGTCTCGATCTCCATGGGTTGAGCTTGAAAGATGAGTCTATCACCCAGCGAAGCTGTTACACTGCGGTCACATTCATGATCAGCGGCAAGCTTGTGGTGGTCACCGGCCACCTCGTCCAGGCGGTCTGCGCGCTCGCGATCGCGCTGGTGCTCCTGGGGTTCCACCGGCACTATCGCCGCACGTACCTGTGGCACTGGGCCTGGAGCTGGTGGGGGTTCTTCCTCTATCTGCTGGGCGGCGCCGGAGCGCTCTACCTGCAGCCGCAGGCGGGGGCCGCCACGCCCTTGCGGCTCGGGCTGTCCGTGGTGTCGATGATCGGCGGCTACTGGCAGCTCGGCCTCCTCCTCTCCGGTACCTGGGAGCTTTCGTCGGGACGCGAGATCCCGGCACGGCGCATCCGGTGGCTCCTGCTCGGGCTCTCCGGCCTGGCGCTCCTCGCGGTCTTCGGCTCGATGTCCCTCCCTCTCGATACACGCCTGCTGGTCCGGGTGGGAGGCCGGGCGCTGCTCGCGGCCCTGGCGTTCTTTGTCGCCGCCTGGGGGGTCCTGCGGCTGGGAGGGCGGTCCGGAGGAGGCCTGGGCCAGTGGATCGTGGGCGGCGCCTTCGTGGCCTACGGCGCCGAACAGGTCCATTACGCCGTCCTCTCGGTCATCCAGTTCGTGGACGGGCGGTTCTTCGAGTACGTGACGCTGCTCTCGCTGTTCGACGTCGTCCTCCAGGCGTTAATGGGGATCGGCATGGTGGTCTGGCTGCTCGACGAGGAGCGCAAGCAGACCCTCGAGGCGGCGGCGCGGATCGAGCACCTCGCCTACCACGACTCGTTGACCGGCCTGGCGAACCGCCTCCTGTTCCTCGAGCACCTCCGGCTCGCCCTGGCGCGGGCGGTCCGCTACCGGCGGAGCGTGGCGGTCCTGTTCCTGGACCTCGACCGTTTCAAGGTCGTCAACGACTCCCTGGGCCACAGCGCCGGCGACCGGCTGCTCCAGGCGGTGGCGGACCGTCTGCGCGGCAAGCTGCGGCAGAGCGACACCGTGGCGCGGCTCGGCGGCGACGAGTTCGCGGTGCTGCTGCCCGAGATCCGCGACTCCCGGGACGTCGCCATGGTCGCCGAGAAGCTCCGGAGCTTGATGCGTCCCCCATTCCTCCTGGAGGGCCGGGAGCTCGTCCTGACGGTGAGCCTCGGCATCAGCCGTTTCCCCGAGGATGGCGGCAACCCGGAAGAGCTGCTCAAGAAGGCCGATTTCGCCATGTACCGGGCCAAGGACCGGGGGCGCGACGGCTGGCAGGCCTATGACCCGAGCATGGACGCCCACGCCCACGACCGGCTGTCGCTCGAGAGCGACCTGCGCCGGGCGATCTCGAGCGGCGAGCTCGCCCTGTTCTTCCAGCCGATCGGCAATGCCCTCACCCGCCGCATCCAGGGGGTGGAGGCGCTCTTGCGCTGGTGGCATCCCGAGCGCGGGCTGATGCAGCCGGGAGACTTTCTCTGGGTGACGGAGCCCTCGGACCTTTCCGATCAACTCGATCTCTGGGTGCTGCGCGCCGCCTGCCGGGAGCTCCAGGCCTGGCGCGCCCAGGGCGCCTCTTTACGGATCGCGGTCAACCTCTCGGCCCGGCCCTTCCAGGATCCGCACCTGGTCGAGCGGGTACGCCAGGTGCTGGACGAAAGCGGCCTTCCGCCCTCCTGCCTGGAGCTGGAGATCACGGAGACGCTGGCCATGCACAATGCCGAGGCGAGCCTGGGCGTGCTGCGGGCCTTGAAAGACCTGGGAGTGCGGATCGTGATCGACGACTTCGGCAACGGCTACTCTTCGCTCTCCTACCTGCGCGACTTCCCGATCGACGCCCTGAAGATCGACCGCGCCTTCGTGCAGGAGCTCGGCGAAACGACCGGGGGCGCCGAGATCCCCAGCGCCATCATCGCGCTCGCCCACAGCCTCGACATCCGGGTCGTGGCCGAAGGCGTCGAGCACGAAGAGCAATGGCGCGTCCTGGCCAGGCTGGGCTGCGACGAGATCCAGGGCTACCTCCTGAGCCCGCCGCTGCCCGCCGCGGAGTGCCGCGCCCTGGTGCTCGGGGGCACCTCGACAGGCTTGACAAGCCCCGAGGAATAGGTCTTCCGCCGCGATGGTTTGGACGACAGGGGGGATTGTCCTCCCCATAGGACATGTTCTATACAGACAGCATGCAAACAGCCGCAATCCCCCAACACCCCGTTCCAGTAACCAGCAAAACGTTCGAATCCCTTGGGCTTTCCGAGCCGATCCTGCAGGCGGTGCGGGATCTCGGGTTCGAGAATCCGACGCCGATCCAGGCCGAGGTCGTGCCGGTGGCGCTCACCGGCCGGGACCTGATCGGCCTCGCCGAGACCGGCTCGGGCAAGACCGCCGCCTTCTGCCTCCCCCTGGCTGAACGGCTCTGGCACGGCGGCGAGGTCGGCGCCCTGATCCTCTGCCCCACCCGCGAGATCGCCCTCCAGACCCAGGCCTTCCTCGAGCTCTTCGGCAGGGGCCGCCATCTCAAGACCGCCTGCCTGATCGGCGGCATGAAGATGGGGCCGCAGATCCGCGCCATCACGGCCGGACCCGACGTCGTCGTGGCGACGCCCGGCCGCCTCTACGACCACCTCGAGCGCGGCACGATCTATCTCAACTGCGTCCGCGAGCTGGTGCTCGACGAGGCCGACCACATGCTCGACCTCGGCTTCCTGCCGCAGGTCCAGCGCATCCTCGACGAGATGCCCAACAAGCGCCGGACCATGATGTTCTCGGCCACGATGCCGCCGCCCATCGAGCGGCTCGCCCAGCGCTTCATGACGGACCCGGTGCGGATCGACATCCTCCCCGAGGGGGGCGCCGCCGAGGGGATCAGCCACCGGCTCTACCTGATCGACGAGGACAACAAGAAGGCCTGCATCCTGGCGCTGCTCAACCAGGAGCTGGGGAGCACCCTGGTCTTCACCCGCCGCAAGGTCGACGCCGAGTGGCTGTGCGGCGTGCTGGAGCGCGAAGGCCATCCCGTCGAGCGCATCCACTCCGACCTGAACCAGGGGCAGCGGACCGAAGCGCTCCAGGGGTTCCGCGCCGGCCAGCACCGCATCCTGGTGGCGACCGACATCGCGGCCCGCGGCATCGACGTCCCCCAGATCCGGCACATCATCAACTTCGACATGCCCGAGACGGTCGAGGACTACATCCACCGCGCCGGCCGCACCGCCCGCGGCAACGCCCTGGGGCTCGTCTCCTCGATCGCCACCTGGATGGACAAGCCGAAGATCAAGGAGATCGAGCAGACCCTGGGCGAGGAGCTGCCGCGCTGTACGGTCCCCGGCGTCGAGCCCTACCTGGAGCTCAAGCCCCGCACGACCATGAGCCGCCGCGGGGCTCTTAAAGTGAAGCGCCGCTAGCTCTTACTGATTACGGGGCTCGCGCGTCGGATCGAAATTCGCCGGCGGCGTCTCGAACTTGACCTGGTTTTTCCAGTCCCACCGGTAGTAGTGGTGCATGCTGGTGTCGCGCTCGGTGGTGCCGTCGATCGCGATCATGTTCCAGATGCAGGTCTTCCGGTTCGCCGCGGTCCTCTCCATGTGACCCGGCCCGCCGATCGTCTTGTCACAGACCGCCTGGTCCCGGACGAAGGTCGGGATCTTCCTCCACGCCTCCGGATCGTCGTAGCGGTCGATGACCGCTTGCCTGTTGAAGGAGAGCCAGGCGGCGGCGATCCTCTGCGCCTCGGCCTGCGCCGCGGCTCCCCTCTGGGCCGGCGGCAGCGCCATCGTGCGGATGAAGGAAGCCCAGGCGTCCTTCATCGCCTCGACCGAGGTCAGGGCGTTGAGCTTGACGTTGGCGGGCGTCCAGTCGTTCTGCCGGCTGCGCCAGATGATGTCGCCGACCTTCTCGTAGTCGAGGTTGGGGTCGAACGAGAACGGCTTGACGTGGGCGTGCTGGTCGCTGTGCAGCGAGCAGAGGTAGGTCTTGATGCCCCGCACCATCTTGTAGCCGTCGTCGATGTCGCGCACCGCGTGGTCGGCGCTGAACGAGTCCTGGAGGAGATGGATGGCGCGGCCGAACAGGAAGTAGTTGCGGTCCACGTCGACTTTGACCGAGTAGCCGCCGCCGTCCCAGGCCTTAAGCGTGCCTTCCGGAGCCGTGGCCGCGGCGACGAAGTAGCGGATGAACTTCTGGGTCGAGTCGTTGATCGCCTGGACCGCCCCCTGGCCGCCGCCCTGGGCGCGCTCGCGCAGGAAGTGGTCCTGCTGGATGTCGTCCGGGAGCTGCGGCACCGCGTCGAAGCAGTTGATCGACTCGGTCTGGGCCTTCAAGACGTTGACGCCGCCGATGTCGACCCAGCGCTGGCCGAGGATGGCGTCGAAGACCTTCTTGTACTTCGCCCCGTAAGTGCGGTCGTCCACCCTCTGCTGCTTGAACTCGTTGATCAGGTTCCCCGGCACCGTGGGGTTCCGGGCGCGCGGGAACGGTTGGCCATTGGGCAGCGGCCTCCCGCGCGGGTCGCTCGGTTCGTTGCCGCTCTCATCCCCCAACACCTCCATCGCCGAGCGCATGGTCAGCCACTCGTGGCCCTGGGGCGTGCCGCCCGTCCCGCGGACGCCGGCTCCCTGCGTGAACGACATCGCCTGGCCGGCGCAGAGATGCGCCGCCAGGATCAGCAGCAGAGCCTTCTTGAAAACCTTTCCGTAGCTCATCGGTCCCTCCTTGAGATGGGTTTGTCGGTCCACTCCCGTACTGCCGCGGCGGACCGATCCATCTCAGGGAAGGGATCAATTCGTGACCGGCAGGGTGACGACGACCTCCAGCCCGCCCTCGGGGCGGTTGCGGGCGGCGATGCCGCCGCCGTGCTCTTCGGCGATGCGGCGCGCGATCGGCAGCCCGAGGCCGGTGCCGGTGTCGTGGGTCGAGAAGTAGGGGTCGAAGATACGGGGGAGGAGGTCCGGCCGCACTCCCGGGCCGGAGTCGACGACGGCG
>JBKKAU010000280.1:0-7094 GCA_046714475.1 Thermoanaerobaculia bacterium | reverse complement strand
GATGTAGGGGAGGGGTTTATCCCCTCCCGGGCGGGGGCAAGCCCCGCCCCTACATAGGAGTTTCCCCCCAAGGTGAAGATCCGGCGGAAGAGCGCCTTTATACTTCCCCTGGATGGCGCCTCGTTTCGACTTCGACAGCCGCTCGCTGGACCTCTCCGTCGCCGACCTGCTCGACGCTCCGCTGACGCGCAGCCTGGGTTTCGCCAGCCGCGGCGGCTACGAGCGGCTCTGGCTCGGCCAGGCGATCCATGGCCGCTACCAGGAGCAGGCCCTCGCCGACGACCCCACCTACCGGCGCGAGGTGGTGATCTCCCACAGCTTCGAGCACCGCGGCTGGCGGGTGACGGTCCAGGGCCGGGCGGACGGGGTCCGGAAGCAGGGCGACGGCTCGCTGATCGTCGAGGAGATCAAATCGGTGCGGCGCGGCGGGAACCTGCCGCCGCCGGTGCGCGAGATGTACCAGCGCCAGGTCATGCTCTACGCCTGGATGCTCGGCAAGACCTCCGACGTCCCGGTACGCGCCGAGTTGCTGCTGATCGCCATCGGCAGCGACGAGGTCGAGCGCGAGGAGCTGGAGGTCAACACCGCCGCCCTGGAGGTGGCGATCCGCCGGCGCCTGAATGGCCTGATCCACGTCGCCGAGGCCGAGCGCCAGCAGGCCGCCGAGCGGCACGCCGCGGCCGAGCGGCTGGTCTTCCCCTACGGCGAGACGCGACCCGGCCAGGAGCTGATCCTCGCCGCCGTCGAGACCGCGGTCGAGAACCGCGAACACCTCCTCCTCCAGGCGACGACCGGCATTGGCAAGACGGTCGCCGCCCTCTTCCCCGCCCTGCGCTACGCCCTGGCGAACGACAAGCGGCTCTACGTCCTCACCGCCAAGACCCTGCAGCAGGACATGGCGGCGGCGGTGCTCGCCCTGCTCAACCAGGAGGGGGCGTTCCGGTCGCTGCGCCTGCGCGCCAAGGCCAAGATGTGCGCCAACGACCAGGTGCTCTGCCACGAGGAGTACTGCCGCTTCGCCAAGGACTACGCCTTGAAGCTCGCAACCTCGGGCGTGATGCCCCGGCTCTGGCAGGAGTTCCGGTCGCTGGAGCCGGACGACGTCTTCTCCGCCTCCCGGCAGGCCGAGGTCTGCCCCTTCGAGGTCAGCCTGGAGCTCGCCGGCCGGGCGCAAGTCGTGGTCTGCGACTACAACTACGCCTTCGACCCCTACGTCTCGCTGACCGACTTCGCCGCCGACCAGGACCTCTCGGACATCGTCCTGGTGATCGACGAGGTCCACAACCTGGTCGACCGCGGGCGGGGCTACTACAGCCCCGAGCTCTCCGCGGCCGACGCGCGCCGGGCGGCCGAGTCGATGCGCCACCAGGGCGAGCCGATCCACCTCCGCATCGAGGCGCTCTGCTTCCGCCTGGCGCGGATCATTGAGGAGACCGTCGAGGACGCCCTGGAAGAGGGGCCGCCGGGCGACCGGGCGGTCGAGTGGCCGCTGCCCGAAGACCGTTTCTGGCGCCTGCGGCCGGAGCTCGACGCCGCCTTCGTCGACTACCTGGAGCACCAGCGCGAGACCCGCGACTTCCGCCCCCAGGATCCGTTCGTCGACCTCTACTTCGGCTTCCTGCGCTTCCTGAACGGCCTGATGGTCTCGGACGAGGCCTTCAGCCACTTTGTCGAGGCGCGCAAGGGCGAGGCGCGGCTCAAGGTGCTGTGCAAGGACCCCAGCCGCTTCCTCGGCGGCGTGATCCGGCGCACGCACGCCGCGGTAGGCCTGTCGGCGACGCTCTCGCCGCCGGAGTTCTACACCGGCCTCCTGGGCTTCGAAACCGGCCGCACCGCCTTCGTCGAGATCCCCAACCCGTTCCCGCTCGAGAACCGCCGGGTGGTGATCGACCCGACGGTCATGACCACCTTCAAACAGCGGCCGGACAACTATGAGCGGATCGCCGAGCGTCTGGCCGGCTTCGCCGACGCGGTGCCGGGCAACTGCCTGGCGCTCTTCCCGAGCTACTCCTTCCTCTCCGAGGTGACGGGGCGGATGCGCCTGCGCAACAAGCGGGTGCTGGTGCAGCGCCAGGCCGACAGCGACAAGGAGCGCGAGCTGATCCTCCAGGCCTTGCGCTCGGCGGTCTTCGGCGACGTGCTGCTGGTGGCGGTGGCGGGCGGCGTCTTCGCCGAGGGGGTGGACTACCCCGGCGAAGTCCTGAAAGCGGTGGCGGTGGTCGGCCCCTGCCTGCCGGCGATGACCCTGGAGCAGGAGCTGCTCAAGACGTACTACCAGGAGCGTTTCGACCGCGGCTTCGAATACTCCTTCGTGGTGCCGGGGATGACCCGCGTCGTCCAGGCCGCCGGCCGTCTGATCCGTTCGCCGCACGACACCGGCGTCATTGCCCTCTTCGACCAGCGCTTCATCGCCACCCCCTACCGGCGCTACCTCCCCACCGACTGGCTCCCCGAAGAAGGCGCCGGCGCCCTGGTCGGCGACCCCGCCGAGGTGGCGGAGGAGTTCTTCCGGCACCTGGCGATGCGGGAGCGGGTGCGGACGTAGGATCAGGACTGTCCGATTCCAGCCTCCCGAAGCGCCCGAGCCAGTAATTCGCTGAGTTCCAGCCGCTCGGCCCACACTTTCAAGTACGGCAGGTCGAGCGACCCAGCCTGCAGCCGCAGGACACCTTGAAGGTCGTACCACTGGCGGTCCGAGATACCGCCACCTGCAGCAAACCACTGGAGCTTGTGGAGGACGATGTCCTCCGGTGAAGAGAAATAGAGTGCCCTACTCAGGTCTGGGACCTCCAAGGGAACCCGGCGGGCCATGTTCTCCGTCGCGAAGAGCGTTCGCGGGAGCACGAAGACATCCACCTTGAACATCGTGGGCAGGTGAATGACGTTGACGCTACGCCGGGACCGGACCGCGTGCTCGACCCGCTCCCGGTCGGCGTAGTAGGTCCCCTGTAAAGATTCCAGGAGGGGATCAACATGAGGAACCTGGAGGTCCGCCACCAGATCGGCATCCTGGGTGGCACGGGCGATCCCGATGAAGCTGCTGGCGACCGATCCTCCGATGTAGTACGGGACTCCAAGCCGTTCGAGTACCTCGACGACCGGCAGCAGAGCCCGCCAGAGATCAATTACGCCGGTCATAGAAGCCCTTCTCGATCCGCAGCTCGATGACCTTGCGGGCGATCTCCTCGCCGTACCACTCGCGCAGCAGGTATTCGTCAACCTCGACGTCGCTCGCTCCGGGCCGAGCCCGCTTCACGGCCTCGCGCGCCGCCTCGCGGCAGAACTGGGTCAGTTCCGCCGCTTTGCGGAGTTGGGCGAGGGGACCCTGCTCGCGGATCCCGGCGAGCCAGATCCGCTCGACTTCGAGAGGGGTGTCGCTGGAGAGGGGCTTGAGCGGCATTGCATTAATCTAGAGGTATGGAGAGTATCAGGGAAGCCCGCAAAGGGGACAGGAATGGGGAGGGGGTAAACCCGGGTAAACCCCTCCCCTACATCACCAAAGCAAGTTTGTTAGAGGCTCCATTGGGATAAAATAAGCGCATGAATGGAGACAGGGCCAAGCAGATAGCAGAAGCGGAACTCCCAGGGGCGCGGGTCTCAGTTTTCGATTTTGGGCACCGGCTGCGAATCCAATGGGCTGAGGACGGGCGGCTCGTCGAATCCGAGTCTCTCCCTCATCAATCAGAGGCCGAGTTCCGCCGCTGGATCGAACGGATCAAGCCCGACCAGCCGCCCACCACCCATACTGAGTAAGAGCATCAACTCACAAGGGATCAAGACCTTCCCGGGAAGAGGCAGCCTTAGCCTCAGCAGACGACCTCTTCCCCGCTTCGAGCGGCGTTCGCGGAGGGGATGGATCTCCTAGAGCAGCTACCCGATCCCGAGACGTATCCGGACCATGCTAGCGTAAGTTCCCGAAGCCATGCTCCGAGCTCTGGACCTGCGGCTCCGTCGTGCCTCGGAGGAAGGACGGCAGTGATGACGGCGACCCGTGCTCAGCGAGATCTCGTGTATCCGGAATCCGACGGCCAGCCGATCGGAGAGACAGGACAACCGCCATCCCTCCTTCCGCAATCGTCGTCCCTCGCGGGGCAATCGCTGCGTATCGAGGGATGGCCTCTGCGAAGCCAGGGATGATTGCCGTCCCTCGTGGGGCAGCGGCTGCGAAGGGAGGGATGATCCTTGCCCAACCAGGGATGATCGTCATCCCTCATGGGGAAACCCCTTTCCCTGGCAGGGATGACCCCTTCCCCACGAGGGATGGCCCTTTCCCCAGAGATGGTCACCATCCCTCCTTTCGCAGCCGCTTCCCCACGAGGGATGACCTGTTCCCCACCAGGGACGGCCGTCATCCCTCCCTTCACGGACGCCGCGGAAGAAGAAGCGGGGGCTCCCCGGTTGAATGGGACGTGCGGTGCGAGCTTTGTGAGCGCGACGTCGAGCGTTTGACCGTCCACCACCTCATCCCCAAGCAGAAGGAAGGACAGGGCGGACCCACGGCCGAGGTCTGCTCGGCCTGCCATCGCCAGATCCACGTCCTCTACGACAACGCCCGCCTCGCCCGCGAGCTCCACTCTCTCGAACGGCTCCGCGACGAGCCCCGCATGCGGCGCTTCCTCGCCTGGGTGCGCAGGCAGAAGGGCGAAAAACGCGTCAAGGTCCGCCGCCCCGCCAGCCTGTAGACCCGCCCTCCCGGACGCGGCCTGCAACCTTCCAAGGATTGCCGCGTACATACCAATGTGATATCACTTTGACGTCTCCGGAGACGGAGACAGACCGAAGGAGAGATACCGCTATGATCCGAGAGAAGGAGTTCAATGGGCGACCGGGGATTGCGATGCTGTTCCTGTGGCTCGCGCTGATCCTGGGCTCCGCCGCCGGCTTGATCTTCGCGGTGCGGGCAGGGCAGTCCCTCCTGGCCGTGCTTCTGGGCCTCCTGCTGCTCGCCTCGATCGTCGCCCTGTGCGGGCTGTTCATGGTCAACCCGAACGAGTTCAAGGTATTGCAGCTCTTCGGCGACTACGTGGGCACGGCCAAGCTGCCGGGGCTGCGGTGGGCCAACCCCTTCTACAGCAAGAAGGGCATCTCGATGCGCACCCGCAACTTCGAGACCGGCAAGCTCAAGGTCAACGACAAGAGCGGCAACCCGATCGAGATCGCCGCCGTCGTGGTCTGGCGGGTGGTCGACACGGCCGAGGCGCTGTTCAACGTCGACGACTACATCAACTTCGTCCACGTGCAGAGCGAGTCGGCGATCCGCAACCTCGCCACCCACTACGCCTACGTGGCCGACCAGGAGGGGGAGATGGCCCTCTCCAGCCACACCGCCGAGATCTCGGTGGGGCTGCGCGACGAGATCCAGGCGCGGCTCGAGCAGGCCGGCGTCAACGTGGTCGAGGCCCGCATCAGCCACCTCGCCTACGCGCCGGAGATCGCCGCGGCCATGCTGCAGCGCCAGCAGGCGAGCGCCGTGGTCGCCGCCCGCTACAAGATCGTCGAGGGGGCGGTCGGCATGGTCGAGCACGCGCTGGAGATGCTGTCCGAGAAGCAGATCATCGACCTCGACGCCGAGCGCCGGGCGGCCATGGTCAGCAACCTCCTGGTGGTGCTCTGCGGCGACCGCCACACGCAGCCCGTGATCAACACCGGCAGCCTGTATCAGTAAGGCGGGACCTTGGCGGAGCGCAAAGCCTTTCCGTTGCGGATCGACCCGGAGGTCTTCGAAGCCCTCCGGGCCTGGGCCGACGACGAGCTGCGCAGCGTCAACGCGCAGATCGAGTTCCTGTTGACGCGCGCCCTGCGGGATGCAGGGCGCGCGCCGCGCGGCAAGAAGAAGGGCGACGCCGGGAGCTAGCGCCGGTCCAGCCGGTAGACGCCGCCGCCGTAGACCGCGACGTAGACCGTGCCGGGCGACAGCGGGTCGGTCGCGAGGGCGGTCACCAGGTGGTTCCGCAGCCCGTCGTTGAGAGGCCCGCGGGTCGCGGCCTCTCCGGTCGAGACCCAGACCCCCAGGAAACGGCTGCCGGCGTAGACGAGGTCGGGATCCGCGGGATCCACGGCCACCCACTGGGTCCCCTGGTGGGACGACCCGTAGACCCAGGTCGCGCCGCCGTTGGAGCTCCTGCCGATCACCGAGCCGATCGCGGCGTAGACGTCGTCGCCGTCGTCCGGGTCGACCTGGAGCCCAAAGACGCCGCCCGCCATGATGGACGGCACCTCCCAGGTCGTGCCGCCGTCGGTGCTCGCCCAGAAAAGCTCGTCGGTGAAGTTGGGGGACCAGGCCCCCATGTAGACCCTGCCCTCGGGTCCCGCAGCCAGGGCCTGGACCTCGAGCCCGGCGGGGGGCACGAACACCTGTTGCCAGGTCGCCGCGCCGTCGGTGCTGCGGAACACGGCCTGTCCGGTGGCGGCGAAGACGGTCGCGGGGTGGTCGGGATCGACCGCCAGCTCGCGGATCCCCGCGCCGGGATTGACGAAGGGGAGGGAGGGGGGGAGCCCTTGGCTCCGGAGCACCCAGCTCGCGCCGCCGTCGGTGGTCTTGAACACCCCGGTCCGCGTGCCGGCGTAGACCGTCCGCGAGTCCGTGGGATCGACCGCCAGCGACTGGACCCCCGGGTCGGTCAACCCGCCGCTGACGTGGAGCCAGGTGCCTCCGCCGTCGTCCGTGCGGAAGACCCCCTGGCCGTCGGTGCCGGCGTAGAGGGCTTGCGGCAGCGTCCGGCTGGCGGCGAGGCTGGTGACGACGCCGGCGGTGATCCCGCGGCGCAGCACCTGCCAGCTCGCGCCACCGTTCGCGCTCTTGAAGACGCCCGGGCCGGAGGTGCTGATGACCCCGGTGCCGGCGTAGAGGACGTCGGAATTGGAGGGGGCGATCGCCACGACCCCGACCGGACCGCCCGGAATCCCGGCTCCTGAGGGGAACCAGCGGCGGGCGCCGATGCTGCGGAGGAGGCCTCCCGCGGTACCGGCGTAGACGATCGACGGCTGCCCCGGGTCGATCTCCAGGGTAAGGATCTCCAAGCCGGGGATCCCCGTGCTCGCGAGTTGCCATCCCGCTCCGGCGTCGACGCTTTTGAAGACGGTCACTCCGGAGC
>JBKKAU010000279.1:0-9571 GCA_046714475.1 Thermoanaerobaculia bacterium | reverse complement strand
CTTCCGGGCGGTCCGCTTCGGTGCTTCAGCCTCCGGAGCCGCCTTCTTCGGCGCCCGCTTCGCGGGGGCGAGCTTCTTGGGACGCGCGGCGGCGCGCTTCAGCTTCTCCACCTCCTGCTCGGTCAGCTCGCGCAGCCCTCCCAGCGGCAGGTGCGGGTCGCGCAACGGCCCGATCGCCACCCGGCGGAGCTTCTGGACGCCGTGGCCGATGCGATAGAACATCTCGCGGATCTGGCGGTTCCGGCCTTCGCCGAGCTCGACGATCCACCAGGTGTTCTCATCGTCGTCGTCGCCACGCGGCCCGCGGCGCCGGGCGACCCCCGCGCCGCGGGGAACGATCCGGCAGGGCGCGGTGCGGCGCCCGTCCAGCACGACGCCGGCCTGGAGCTTGTCGATGTCGGCGTCCGACGGATGCCCCTTCACCTTGACCTCGTAAGTCTTGGTACAGCCGCTGCTGGGATGGGCGATGCGTTGCGCGAGCTCGCCGTCGTCGGTCAGCAGCAGGAGCCCCTCGGTGTTGAAGTCGAGCCTCCCCACCGGCATCAGGGCCTTGCGCATCCCCGGCGGGACGAAATCCACCACCGTGGGCCGGCCCTCGGGGTCGGAGAGCGTCGACAGGAACCCCTTGGGTTTGTTGAGCAGCAGGTAGCGGTGCCCGGTGCTCGGGTGGACGCGTTTGCCGTCGACCTTGATGGCGTCGCGCTCGGGGTCGGCCTTCTCCCCCAGCTCGGCCACCCGGCCATTGATGGTGACGAGCCCCTCGCGGATCAGCTCCTCGGCCTTGCGGCGCGAGGTGATGCCGGCCCGCGACAGGATCTTCTGCAGCCGCTCCTCACTCATGAAGCCTCCTGTTCGTCCGCGTCGGCCATGTCCACGGCATCGGCCGCGTCTGCGACGTCGGGCTCCTCCGTCTCCTCGAGAGCGGCCGCCTCGCGCAGGATGCGCTCCTCGCGGTCCTCCCCGCCCATCTCCGCCATCGCCACCGGCCCCGGCGCCACGGCTTCGAGCGCCGCCGCGCTGAGGGCCGCGACCCCGCCGTCGCCGATGGGACCGAAGGTCTCCTCGAACTCCTCGAGCGGCGGCAGGTCGCGCAGGCTGTTCAGCCCGAAGTGGACCAGGAACTCGCGCGTGGTGCCGTAGAGGAAGGGCTTGCCCACGACCTCCTTGCGGCCGGTGATCCGCACCAGACGCCGCTCCAGCAGGGTCTTGAGGACCCCGGAGGGGTTGACGCTGCGCAGCTCCTGGATCTCGGGGCCGGTGATCGGCTGGCGGTAGGCGATGATCGCCAGCGTCTCCAGCGCCGCCATGGACAGCTTGTTGCCGCCCGCGACGTCGAAGAACCGCCGCAGCCATCCGGCCACCTCGGGGCGGGTCACCAGCCGCACGCCGCCGCCGACGTCCTCGGCCATGACGCCGCGGCTGTCGCCTTCGGCCGAGTAGCGGGCGAGCACCGCCTCCAGCGCCTCGGCGGCCTGCTCGCGCTCCCCCTCCTCGAACATCTCCAGCATCCGCGTCCGCGGCACCGGCTCCGAAGAGACGAACAGGATCGCCTCCAGCGCCGCCTCCATGTCGTTGCGCTCGGTCATCCGCCGATCGCCTCCCGGTCCTCATCGGACAGCTCGCGGGTGGTGCGGTAGAGCAGCACGTCCCCCGCTTCGGTCTGGTGCACCCGGACCAGGTTGAGGCGGGCCAGCTCCAGCACGGCCAGGAAGGCGGCGATTGCCTCGGCGCGGCAGGAGAGCCCGCGCAGGTCGGCCACCAGGTCGTAGGGCCGCCCGGCGTCGAGCTGCGCCAGGAGCCGGTCGAACTGCCCGCGCACCGAAAAAGCCTCGCCGGAGAGCTGCAGCGGCGGCGGGTGCTCGCGGTCGTAGCGCAACAGCGCCTGGCGGAGCGCGCCGAGCAGGTCGAACAGCGACACCTCGCCCAGGTCCACCGCCTGCTCCTCTTCCTCCTCGGGCGCCACCGGCAGCGGCTGCGGCTTGCGCGTGAAGATGCCCATGCGCATCCGGTCCACCTCGGCGAACGACTGCGCCACCTCCTTGAGCCGGCGGTACTCCAGCAGCCGGTCGACCAGATCCTGCCGCGGGTCCTCCTCGGGCTCGCCCTCGGCCTTGGCCGGGCGCGGCAGCAGCAGCTTGGACTTGAGGTGGATCAGCAGCGCCGCTTCGTAGATGTACTCGGCGGCGACGTCGAGGTTCAGCTCCTCCATCAGCCCCAGGTAGGCGTGGAACTGGTCGCAGATGGTGGCGACCGGGATGTCGGTGATCTCTACCCGGTTGAGCTTGACGAGGTGGAGCAACAGGTCGAGCGGCCCCTCGAAGATGGGGAGCTGGACCTTCCATGCCTCGGGCAGGAGCCCGCCTCCCGTCCCGCCGCCCGCCCCGGAGTCGTTCGCCGGGACGGGCGCCTCGGTACGCTCGGGCCGGCTCATACCGGGACCGCCTGGCGCAACCGGCGGTAGTCGAGGCTCATCGCGCTCCGCACCAGCTCCATGGTCTCCATCGCCCTCTCCCGCGCCTTGCGCGAGCCGTCCTCCAGGATGTCGAGCACCATGCCGCGGTCACGCACCAGCTCCTCGCGCCGCCGCTGCATCGGCTCCAGATAGTCGATGATGATCTGGGCGAGCAGCTTCTTGTCGTCGACGCAGCCGATCTCGGCCGCCCGGCACTGGTGATAGACCCGCTCCTGGATGTCCGGCGGCGACATCAGCTTGTGGAACTCGTAGAGGTTGCAGACCTCGGGCCGGCCGGGGTCCTTGCGCATCAGCCGCTGCGGGTCGGTGAACATCTGCTTGCACTTGTCGCGGATGACCTCGGGCGGGTCGGACAGGTTGATGGCGTTGCCGTACGACTTCGACATCTTGCGGCCGTCGATGCCCGGCACCTTGGGAGTCGGCGTGTAGAGCGCCTTGGGCTCCGGGAAGACCTCGCCGTAGAAGTGGTTGAAGCGGCGCACGAGCTCCCGCGAGATCTCGAGGTGGCTCGCCTGGTCCTCCCCCACCGGCACGTACTGGGCGCGGTAGATGATGATGTCCACCGTCTGCAACAGCGGGTAACCGAGGAAGCCGTAGGTCGACAGGTCCTTGTTCTCCAGCTGCTGCATCTGCTCCTTGTAGGTCGGCACCCTTTCCAGCCAGCCCAGCGGGGCGAGCATCGACAGCAGCAGGTGGAGCTCGGCGTGCTCGGGCACCATGGACTGGACGAAGATCACCGATTTCGCGGGGTCCAGCCCGGCCGCGATCCAGTCCGCCACCATCCCGACCGTGTGCTCCGCCACCTGCGACGGGTCGGCGTAGTCGCTGGTCAGGGCGTGCCAGTCGGCGGCGAAGAAGTAGCAGCGGTGCAGGTCCTGGAGGTCCACCCAGTTCTTGAGGGCGCCGAAGTAGTTGCCGAGGTGGATCTTGCCCGTCGAGCGCATGCCCGAGAGGACGACGTTCTGCGATTCGGTCACCGAGGGCTCCTCAAGCGAAATGGATCACCAGGCTCAGCAGGCCGTAGAAGGGCAGGAGCAGCAACGTCACCACCCCGAGCACCGCCAGGATCATGCTGATGATAAGGCCGTAGGGGCGCAGCCCCGCAAGCCGCTCCCCCCAGTCCGGAGGCAGGAGCTGGACCGCGATCTGCCCGCCGTCGAGCGGCGGCAGCGGGATCAGGTTGAACACCACCAGGAAGGCGTTGATAGTCGCCATCCGCACCAGCGTGAACATCACCGGGAAATCGGACAGGCCCGAAGCCCCGTCGGTCTGCTGGATCAGGGTCCAGAAAGCCGCCCGCCGCGCCTCCGGACCCAGCCCGTGGACCGCGATGCCGACCCCCACGGTGGCGAGCGCCGCCAGCAACCCGTTGGCGACCGGTCCGGCGGCGGCGACCAGCAGGCCGTCCCGGTACGGGTTGCGCAGGTTTTGGGCCAGCACCGGGGCGGGCCGTCCCCAGCCGAAGACCGGCGCGCGGAACACCGCCTGGAGCAGCGGCAGGATCACCGAGCCGAACGGGTCGAGATGACGCAACGGGTTGAGCGAGACCCGTCCCAGCGAGCGCGCGGTCGGATCGCCGCACCGGTCCGCCACCCAGGCGTGGGCCGACTCGTGGGCGGAGACCGCGAGCAGCAGCAGCAGGATCTCGATCGCGCCGGCGAAGACGAGGTCGGTGTTCATGCCGCGGGCAGCGCCTCCAGCCGGCGGTCGACGTCCGCGATCAACCGCTCGGTGTCGTCGAGCGCGCGCCTCTCGATCGCGAGAGTGGGAATCTGGACCGCCAGCGCCGCATAGAACAGGACAGGATGGACCCATCCCGGAACCGCGCCGGTCATGACGCCGGTGCCGGCGACGAAGGTGGCCAGGGAGAGCGCCATGGCCAGGAGGAGCAGGGGATAGCAGATCTTTTTGAAGCGCCCGGCGCGCTCGGCGAGATCCGTCTCCAGGCCGTGCTGCCGGACCGCCTGCCGGACCACCCGGCCCGTGCCGAGCAGGTAGATCAGGATCCAGCAATGGGAGAACAGCAGCAGCAGGCTCGCCCCGAGCCCTGCCAGGATGTGCCGCGACGTCTCCTCGGGCACACCGCCGCTCGCCTCCGCGGCGGCTTCCAGCGGCCAGGGCATCAGGTACCCCAGGACGCCGGTCGCGGCGAGGCCGAGGGTGGCCAGAGCGCCGACGATCAGCAGGGCGCGTCCCATCATCGAGGTCCTCTCTCCAGTCTCGCGTGTACCATCCGCAGCCATTGCGCCGCCGCCGTCGCCGGCCGGAAGCGCTCGTCCACCCGCCGGCGTCCCGCCTCGCCCCGGCGCCTTGCCTCCTCGGGGGCATCCAGCACCTCGGCCAGCGCCGCCGCCAGCGCCGCCGGGTCTTCCGCCGGCACCAGCCAGCCGGTGCCGCCATCCTCCACCACCTCGGGGATGCCGCTCACCCGGCTGGCGACCAGCGGCACGCCGGCCTCCATGGCGTCCAGCACCACCAGCGGCATCCCTTCATAGATCGAGGGCACGACCAGCGCCGCGGCGCCGCGCAGCAGCCCGCGCACCCGCGAGGCGTCGCAGCGGCCCAGGAAGACGACGGCGCCGCCGAGCCCGAGCTCCCCGGCTTTGCGCTCCAGCGCGGCCCGGTGCTCGCCGTCGCCGGCGATCAGGAGGCGCGCTCCCGGTACTTCACGGAGCGCCTCCAGCAGCACCTCCACCCCTTTGCGGATGCGCAGCCGGCCGACGAACAGCAGATAGCCCGGCTCGACCTCGGGTCCCGGGTCGACGGGCTCGACCGGCAGCCCGCCGGTCACGTTGGGCAGCACGCCGACGTCGCCGACCCGCGTGCGGATCCAATAATCGCGGCGGATCTCCCCGGCGGTCGCGGCGCTGGGCGCCAGCACCAGGTCGGCCGTCCAGGCGGTGAGCCAGCCCAGCGCGATCTGGAGCGGCGCCTTGGCCCAGCGGAACCGCCGCTCGACCGCGCCCGGCCGGCCCAGGACCCTGCCGCCCGCCACCAGGGGCCGCACCGCCCGCAGCTCCTCGACATAGCTCACCTGGAGCAGGGCCACCAGGAGCGGCCGTGGCATAGGCGCCGCGGCCGACGTCCACAGGGCCGCCAGGCCGCCGTCCGACTCGTGCACCTGCACCACGTGGGGGCGAAACCGCGCGAGCGCCCGCCGGACCGCCGGTACGGCGAAGAGGGGGAACAGGACCTTGGGCCCCGCGACCCCGCCCGGGCCGCGGCCCAGGATCTCCACCTCGCATCCAGCTTCCCGCAGGCCGGCCGCCAACTGTAGCACCTGTTCACCGACGCCGGAAACGTCCCGCGGCGGCAGGGTGTTGGCGACCAGGAGGACGCGGAGCCCCCCCACCCTACCCTCCCCCCAGCCCTTCGCGGCTGTCGAAAGCCACCGGCGCCACCCGGCGCAGCAGCGGTTCCAGCTCCGGCTCGTCCAGCCGGGGCAGCAGGTCGCGGGCGGCGTCGCGGGCGGCGTCCAGCCAGTCCCAGTGCTCGACCGGATCGGCCAGGCGGAGCCGCGGCAGGCCGGCCTGGCGGGTGCCCAGGACGTCCCCGGGGCCGCGGATCGCGAGGTCCTCCTCGGCGATGCGGAAACCGTCCGTGGTCTCGCGGAAGACCGCCAGGCGGCGCTCCCCCGCCTCGGAGAGCTCGCCATGGACCGCCACGCACCGCGACGGCCGCTCTCCCCTCCCCACCCGGCCGCGGAGCTGGTGGAGCTGCGACAGCCCGAAGCGCTCGGCGCTCTCGATCACCATCCAGCTCGCCTCCGGTACGTCGACCCCGACCTCGATCACGGTCGTGGCGATCAGCACCTGGACCTCGCCGGACGCGAAGGCGCGCATCGTCCTCTCCCTCTCGGCGGCCGGGACCCGCCCGTGGAGCACGGCGCAGGGGATGCCGGCGAGGAACCCCCTCACCTTCTCCCCCATCTCCGCGACCGAGGCGGCGGCGAGCTGACCGCTCTCCTCGATCAAGGGGAAGACGACGAAAGCGCGCGCCCCCGCCGCGAGGTCCTCGCGCAGGATCTTGTAGACCTGGCGGCGCCGCGACGCCGGCACCACCTCGGTCGCCACCGGCGTCCGCCCCGGCGGCATCTCGTCCAGCGTCGAGACCGGCAGGTCGCCGTAGGCGGCGAGGGCCAAAGAGCGCGGGATCGGCGTCGCGGTCATGATCAACATGTCGGGCAGCATGTCGGGCCGCTCCCCCTTCTCCCGCAGCAGGCCGCGCTGGAGCACGCCGAAACGGTGCTGCTCGTCGACCACCGCCAGCCCCAGGCGGCGGAAGGCGGTCCCCTCCTGGATCAGGGCGTGCGTGCCGACGGCGAGCTGGATTTCTCCGGCCGCCAGCTCGCGCAGCCGCCCCGGCTCGCGGCTCGTGCCGGTGAACAGGCCGAGGCGGTAGCGGTGGCCGAGCAGGCGCTGGAGGCTGGCGAAATGCTGCTCGGCCAGCAGCTCGGTCGGCGCCATGAACGCCCCCTGGTAGCCGTTCTCCAGGGCGACCGCCAGCGCCAGGGCGGCGACGATCGTCTTGCCGCTCCCGACATCCCCCTGGAGCAGCCGGAGCATGGGGCTCGGCCTCCGGAGGTCGTCCACGACCTCCTTCAGCACCCGCTTCTGCGCTCCGGTCAGCCGGAAGGGCAAGAGCTCCCGGACTATCTGGCGCAACCGGTCGTCGACCCGGTAGTGAAGGGTCCGGGGCGCCGCGGTCTCCCGCGCGCGCAACAGGGCGAGGGCGAGTTGCAGCTCCAGGAGCTCGCCGAAGACCAGACGCAGGTGGGACGGGCTGCGCCGCCGGTTCAGGGCGTCGACGTCCATGCCGGAGACATTCGATTCCGGCCGGTGGAGGCCCTGGAGGGCCTCGCCCAGGGGCGGCAACCCCCGACCGGCGAGCAGGCCGGCCGGCAACGGCTCCGGCACCTGCCGCGGCAGGTCGGTCCCGGCGAGCACCTCGTCGAAGATCCGCCGCAACGCCGCCGGCCCGAGCGGACCGGCGGCCGGATAGACCGGCACGATCCTGGCCCCATGGACCGCTTCGGCGGCGCGCTCGCAGCTCGGGTTGAGCAGCTCCGGACCGGCCGTGCCCTGGCGCACCGGGCCGTGCAGCAGCCACTCGTCCTCTCCGGCGGCCTGTTGAGACAGATAGGGGCGGTTGAACCAGACCACCGGGACCTTCCCCGTCGCGTCCTCGAGCAGGCCGCGCACGACGCTCAAGCCGCGGCGGCGGGTGTGGATACGGCGCATGCCGGTGAGCCGGCCGCGCAAGGTCGAGGAAGCGCCGACGACGAGGGACGCCACGGGCGCGACCTCGCGCCGGTCCTCGTACCGGTGCGGCAGGTGGAAAAGGAGGTCGGAGACGGTGTGGTAGCCGGCGTCGGCGAGGGCCCGGGCCTTGACCGGCCCTATGCCGCGGACCTGACGGAGGGGCGTCGCGAGGTCCACCACCCTGGCGTCACGGCACCTCGAAGCGCAGGGCGACCACGCCGCAACGCACCTCGTCGCCCGGCTTGAGCTCGGAGGGTACCCCGGTATCGAGGCGGTTGCCATTGAGCAAGGTGGTGTTCATGGTGCCGATCTCCTCCGCGAGGAAGAACTTCGACCCGCGGCGATAGATCTTGGCATGCCGGCGGCTCACCGAGCGCTGGGTGTCGACCGGGGTGAGGTCGATGTCGGGGTAGATGCCGGTGACCGGATCCTTGCGTCCGATCGACGTCTCGGAGCTGGTGGAGAGCGGGAACTCCATGCCGGACGGAGCGTGCACCAGCTTCTCCGGCCCTTCGGCCGGGATCTGGAGAGACTGCGAAGGCATCTCGCGGACCCGGGACGAGGCGGAACGGACCGCCGTCCCCTGGAGCTGGAGACCCTTGAGCAGCTCGTCGGTCTCGCGCAGGCGCCGCGACAGCTTGCGCATCATGCGTACGGCGATCTCGGGGTTGGCCTGCAGCATCTGGTCGAACGTCGCGCCGTTGATCTGCAGCAGCTGCGCGTCGGTCAGCGCCCGCGCCGAGGCGGCCCGGGGGAGGTCCTCCAGCACCGCCATCTCGCCGAAGAAGTCCCCCTTCTCCAGCACGGCGAGAGTCTGGAGCTCGCCGGTGCCGGTGCTCAGGATCTCCACCTTGCCCTCGTGGATGATGTACATCTCCGTGCCCAGGTCCCCTTCGCGGAAGACGAACTCCCCTTCCTGGAACTGGACCGTATGGATCGCGGCGGAGGTGGTCTTCCTGGCGCCGCTGGTGGTCTTGAACACGGGGTTGGACATGTTTCTCACCCTTCGCCGAGCACGACCTGGGCCGCGCCGGCGTCCAGCCGCGAAGGCAAGCCCAGAGGCAACGTGTGATTGGGCCGGAGATGCCCGCTGTCGAGACCCCAGGCGAGCGGCCAGGGGAAACCGGCGAGGCTGTCATCGACCAGGGCCGCCCAGGCGCGGTCCTCGTGGGACCCCGCGGAACCTTCAGTATGGCCGAGATGACCGACGATCATGCCCTCGATAGAGGCGAGATTATCCGACAGCCGGAGGTGGGTCAACATCCGGTCGACGCGGTACGGGTCCTCGTTGACCTCCTCCCAGAAGAGCAGCGACCCCTGGAGGTCGGGGAAGAACGGCGTGCCGAGCGTCGCGACCAAGAGGCTCAGGCAGCCGCCGAGGAGCGGTCCCGCGGCCGGGCCCCCCTCCCGGACATCCCGGAGCCGGGACCGGAACGGCTCGGCCCGCGGGTAACGGCCGGCGAGCGCGCCCAGGAAGGACTCCTCCTCGTCCGGCGACAGGCCGCGCGCCAGCTCGGTCGCGACCATCGGGCCGTGAAAGGCGGCCAGGCCCAGCCGCTCGACCACGCCGAGCAGGAACGGCGTCACGTCCGAGTAGCCGACATAAGCGCGGGGATGGCGCGCCAGGAGGTCCCAGTCGACCGCCGGCAGCAGCCGGGTCAGGCCGTGGCCGCCGCGGGCGAAGACGATCGCCGGCAGGTCCGGGTCGGCGGCGAGGCGGTGGAAGGCGTCCAGGCGCTCGGCGTCGGAACCGGCGAAGAAGCCGTGCCGGGATTTGAGGTTGTCGGCGGGCACCGGCTCGAAGCCGAGCCGCCGCAGGGCGTCCCGCCCGCGCTCG
>JBKKAU010000278.1:0-4527 GCA_046714475.1 Thermoanaerobaculia bacterium | reverse complement strand
GGCGGGACGCCCGCGTACCCAGGAGCCCCGCTCCCAGGGGTTAGTACGGCCCACCCATCTCGCTCATCAGCGGCTTGGTCTTGGTCGCGATCCCCAGGCCGTCGCCGAACGGCAGCACCACCGCCTGGAGCTGCGGGTGCATCATCAGGTAGGCGTTGAAGGTGTACAGCGCCTTCGCGCGTTCGTCCTCCGGCTCGTCCACGGGGGGCTCCGCAACCTGCCCTTTCCAGAGCAGGTTGTCCAGGACAATCATGCCTCCGACCTCCAGCTTGGGCAGCAGCAGGTCGAGATAGCGCCGGTACTCGGTCTTGACCGCGTCGACGTAGACCAGGCCGAACCGTCCCGGCAGGTCCGGCAGCAGGTCGAGCGCCGCGCCCTGGAGCAGCTCGACCCGGTCGGCGACGCCGGCCCGGGTGAGCCAGGCCCGCGCCTCGGCGAGCCGCTCCGGGTCGGTGTCGATCGACACCAGCCGGGCCTCCGGCGCGCCGCGCGCCAAGCAGAGGGTGCCGTAGCCGATCGCCGTGCCGATCTCCAGGATACGGCGGGCGCCGGTGGAGCGGGCGAGGATGGAGAGCAGCCGCCCCACCTCGGGGTCCGAGATGGGGACATTGTCGCGCTTCGCCCGCTCCTCCATCTCCCGGAGGAGCGGGTCGCGTGGCGGGAGCAGCCTTTCGAGGTAGCGTTCCTGTTCCAGCCGGAGGATGAGGCCCTGGCCTTGCTTCATGAAAGGGGCCTTACTCCTCCTCGGCTCCCGCGTCGTCCTCAGGCCCGGCGGGAGCCGTGGGCACCGCGGGAGCCGCGGCGGGGGCCTGCGGCCGGCGGCCGGCGGGGGCCGGGATCCAGGCGACGTTCTCCAGCGAGACCGCCCGCCGGTCCTTCACGCTCGGCGACTCCAGGTGGTAGTTGGGGATCAGGATGATCCGGCAGGTGCCGTTCGCCGACGGTTCCCCGATCGGCATCTCGATCTCATGCTTGCCGGGGCCGGAGATGCTGGTCTCCACCGGTCCGCAGGTGCCGCGCAGCAGCACCGACGGGATGCTCGCCCCGTCCTTGAGCACGAGCCTCTCCCCCTGGCCCTCGGCCGGCGGGATCTGGATCACCAGGTAGACCGCCCCCGGTCCGCGCACGTCCACCATGCGGATGCCGCCGCGGCCCACCAGCCAGCGCCGCGCCAGGAGCTGGCGGTCGCCGCCGGGCTCGATCGGCAGCCAGGTGTTCGAGAAGTTGAACGTCGGCCCCGGGTCCTGCGCCGGCACCTCGACCTGGGCGGCGGTGTACTCCTGGCGGTCGACCTCCTCGCCGAGCCCCTGGAGAGTCCAGCGCCGGTTGTCGCGGCCGTAGAGGCCCAGGGTCAACCGGTAGGTGGCCGGCGCCAGCGGCGGCGCCAGCGCCGACTGGTGGAGCTTCACGTCGTAGCTGACCGGCGTCCCCTCGCGCCAACGCTGCGGGAACGGGTGGTCGAACGTGCGCACCACCTGGTTCTTGGCGTCGAGCAGGTGGACGAAGACCATGGGCTGGCCGGCGTCGTCCCCCAGCGGCAGGGCCGGCGACCAGGCGAGGCGGACCGTCTGGACCTCCGCGTGGCCCAGCCGGACCTGCGCCGGCCGCACCTGCACGGAGGCGATGGGATGGGAGGACTCCTCGCCGCACCCGAGGGCGCACAGCGAGAGAGCGGCGAGCGCGGCGAGCGGCGGCAGGATTCTCTTCATGGGTGGAGAGACGCTAGCCAGGATGGCCGCCGGTGTCAAGAAGCGGGCCGGTAGGTGGCCGAGCAGTCGGGGCCTTCCCAGACCGTCACCTCGGCGAGCGGCGCGCCGGGGAGCTGCCGGACCAGCTCTTCGAAGAACCAGACGGCGATCCGCTCGGTCGTGGGGCTCAGGGCGTCGAACGGCGGCACGGTGTTGACGTGGCGGTGGTCGAGCCGCGCCGCGAGGCCGCGCAGCGCTCCCTTCACCTCGACGAAGTCGTACGCCATCCCCTCGCCGTCCAGGCGATCCGCCGCCAGGACCGCCTCGACCTGCCAGGAGTGGCCGTGGACCGGCTCGGCCGACCCTTTATAAGAGGTCAGGTGGTGGGCCGCCTCGAAACGCTCGCGGACCCTCAGGGTGTAGGTCGGCACGTCTTTCTCCCGGTCATTCCGGTCATTCGCCATTCAAGAGCTGCTCCACCCGCGCCACCACCATCTCCAGGGCGACGCGGTTCTCGCCCCCCTCGGGGATGATGACGTCGGCCCAGCGTTTGGAGGGCTCGACGAACTCCAGGTGCATGGGGCGGACGGTCTCCAGGTACTGGCGCAGCACGTCCTGGACGGTACGCCCGCGCTCGCTCATGTCGCGCCGCAGGCGGCGGATCAGACGCAGGTCGGCGTCGGTGTCGACGAACACCTTGAAGTCGAGCAGGTCGCGCAACGCCGGCTCGGCGAAGATCAGGATGCCTTCGAGCAGCACCACCGGCCGCGGCTCGACCCGCCGGGTGCGCGGCGTGCGGCGGTGACGGACGAAGTCGTAGATCGGCACCTCGATGGCGTGCCCCGCCTTCAGAGCGGCGACGTGCGACACCAGCAGATCGTTGTCCAGGGCGGCCGGATGGTCGAAGTTGTGGTGGATCAGCTCGGCCTCGCTCTGCCACTCGATGTCGCGGTAGTAGCTGTCCTGCTCCAGGAAGGCGATCCGCTCCTGCCCGACGGCGTCGAGGATGGAGCGGGCCACCGTGGTCTTGCCCGAGCCGCTGCCCCCCGCCACTCCGAGGACGCAGGGCCGGGTCTTCAATGCCGCGAGCAGCGGGTCCAGCAGGGGGGCGGTCTCGATCATGTCCATGGGCGGATTCTATCCGCGCCGGCTCATCTCTGGCAGCCGTGGCAGTAGAAGGTGCTTCTTCCCGCCTGGACGATCCGCCGGATCGGCCGGCCGCAGGCCAGACAGGCCTCCCCCTCCCGCCCGTACGCCGACAGCGACACCTGGAAGTAGCCGCTGCGCCCCTCGCCGTCCGCGAAGTCGTTGAGCGTCGTCCCCCCCTCGGCGATCGCCTGCCGCAGCACCGCGACCGCCGACTCCGCGATGCGGTCCCACCGCGCCGCCGCGATCCGCCCGACCGACCGCAGCGGGTGGACGCCGGCGCGGAACAGCGTCTCGCTGGCGTAGATGTTGCCCACTCCGACCACCACGCGGGCGTCCATCAGGAAGCTCTTGACCGGCCCGCGGCGGCCGGCCGCCGCGCGCGCCAGGACCTCGCCCGAAAAGCCCGGCTCCAGCGGCTCGACGCCCAGGTGCGCGAAGTGCTCGTCCTCCTCCAGCCGGCCGGTCGGCAGGGCGAACACCAGACCGAACCGCCGCGGGTCGCGCAGCCGCAGCCGCCGGCCGGAGCGCAGGTGGAAGGCGACGTGCTCGTGCGCCTCCGGCGGCGCCTCGCCCGGGGCGACCGTCAACCGGCCGCTCATCCCCAGGTGGACCACCACCGTGCCTTCCGCCTCCAGGTCGATCAGCAGGTACTTGGACCGGCGGCGCAGCGCCCGGATCTCCCGGCCCGCCGCCCGCCGCGCCAACTCGCGCGTCCGCACAGGCTCGCGCAACGCGGCGTTGCGCACCTCCACCCGTTCGATCCGGTCGCCCAGCAGATGTGGCTCCAGGCTGCGGCGCAGGACTTCGATCTCGGGAAGCTCGGGCATGACGGGGGATTGTATGGGAGACCGGAGGGGAGGGGCGAACCAGGCGCAAGTCAAGGGTTGACATTGGGCGTAAGATGAGCGTAAATACGTCCATGAATTGCCAGGCCGTCCTCCCGTTCCTCCCCGTCCTCGCCCCGGCTGAATGGCCGTCCGATGCCGCGGCGTTCGAGAAGAAGCTCCGCAAAGCGGCGCTCCGCGGCGAGCCGATCGCGATCGGCACCGTGACCGATCCTTATCAGCCCGCCGAGCGGCGCCACGGCGTCGTCCGGTCCCTGCTCGAGACCTTCGCCCGCGTCGAGGGGCTCGACATCTCGATCACCACGCGCTCGCCGCTGATCCTGCGCGACCTCGACCTGCTGGTGGACCTCGACCGCCGGCATTCGGTCTCCGTCCAGGTGGGTCTGACCGCCGTCGACCCCGACCTCGCCCGCCGCCTCGAACCGCACGCGCCCGCGCCCGAAGCCCGCCTGGTGACGGTCCGGGCGCTGGCGGACGAGGGGATCACGACCAGCGTCTTCTGCGGTCCGGTGATGCCCGGGATCAACGACGGCGAGAGGGTGCTGCGCCCGCTCCTGGAAGCGGCCGGCGAAGCCGGCGCCTACGACGTCCGGGCCTACGCCGCCGACCTGCGCCCCGCCGCGCGAGGCCGCCTGCTGCCCTGGCTCACCGAAGAGCTCCCCTGGCTCGTGCCCTTCCACCACCAGAGGAACGCCTCCCGCATCCCTCCCGGTCAGGACCGGTTGCTCGCCACGTTCCGGCGCCTGCGTCTGGAGCACGGGTTCCCACGGCCGGTGGCGGGGCGGGGGTAGGACACCCCCCACCCCGGGCGCGCATAAAAGCGCCCGCGGGAGGGGAGTTTAAAA
>JBKKAU010000277.1:0-6543 GCA_046714475.1 Thermoanaerobaculia bacterium | reverse complement strand
GGGTGCTTCTGGGCGTACCAGCCGGGCAGGTGGCGGACATAGCGCCGGCTGAACGGCTCCGGCTGGTACTCCTCGCGATAGGGCTGAGTCATCGCACCGAAGTGGCGCACCCAGTCCTCGTCCTCGTAGAGACGGTAGGCGTAGTTGACGACGTGCCCCATCTCGTGGCGCAGGTAGCGCAGCAGGTCGGCCCGTCCGAGCCCCTCGACGTGCCCGGTGCGCTCGGCATGGAGCGCGGTGAGGTCCGGCCGCGCCAGGTAGAAGGGGATGGCGATCGCCACCGTACCGAAAGGGACGCCCCACTCAGAAGAGAGGTAGAAGCGGGGGCGCACCCTTCGTATCCCCACCCGCTCCAGCTCGCCCACGAATTCGGCCAGGATCGGCTCCAGCGCGGTGCCGGCGATGGTGAGCCCGAGATCCCGGATCGGCCGGGACGAGAGATGGGCTTCCTGGAAGGCGGGCGCGGGCGACTCCATAGGCATCCTCACGGATCGGAGAGGCAAGAACGGTGCCGCCCCCGCCCCCCTTCGAAGGGATGTTTCAAGGCAGGTGCGACAGCCGGGGCCGCAGCTCCCCCCGCCTCTGCTCCGTCCGCCGCGCGAGCCCGTGGAGCCGGTCGAGCAACGAGCCGCCCACCTCTCTCAGCGCGTCTTCCCGCCGTTGCAGCTCGGCCGCGTCCGGCGCCGTCCGCGCCAGCACCAGCAGCGGCAGCTCGGAGCCGGTCTCGGCGGTGAGGGTGGTAAAGCCGGCGAGCCGGCGGCTGCGGGCGAGGCCGGCCAACTCGCCGACCACCTTCGGGCCTTCTTCCTCGGCTTCGGGCCGGAGATGGACGAAATCGAAAAGGAAGGCCCCGGCGCGTCCTCCGAGCCCGGCATCGCCCTGCGAGCCTTCCGGGCCGTCCGGCCGCGCGCTCAGCCCGGGGTGCTCCACGAAGGTCCGCACGCTGAAGTGCTCCATGTGGCGGTTGCCGCGCGCCGCCTTCTCGGCCCACTGGGCGTAACCGACCTCCTCGGCCAGGCCGCGCCAAGCCAGCCGCAGCTTGCCCAGGCCTCCGGGACCCAGGAGCGGCATCAGGAAGAGATAGCCGCCGCCGTCCAGCGCCATCGTGGTCACCTGGAACGGGCCGTGCGCCGGGCGGCGGCGCTGCACCTCGCCCATAATCTCCGCCGAGGCGGCTTCGAACGCCTCCTCCTCGCCGGGGCGGGCCTGCTCCTGGCGGAACATCCAGACCGGAGGCCAGCGGGCCTCTCCGAAGGACTGCAGGAAGCTGGCGAAAATACCCCGCGCCTGACGCGGCTTTCTGTTCATCGTGTGGACCTCCTATCGAGGCTGGTGCCGTCGGCACCCGGCCGTGGGACGGATCAGTTGGATTTTCGCCGAAAATTGGAACCTGGAAACACTCTTCCTCGTATGGAGGTTCAAGGCACCCGGAAAAGGAGCCGTCACTCGATTGGAGGGAACCATGAAGAAGCTGATCCTGCCCCTGGCCGCAATCCTGCTCGGCGCGCTGCCCGCGGCCGCCGATGACGTCGTCCGTACCCTGAACCAGGCCTTCCCGGTGAACGCTGCGACCGAGATCGATCTGGACTTCCCCGTGGGAGAGCTGATCGTCGAAGCCTGGGACGAGCCGCAGGTCAAGGTCGAGGCCCGGCTCGAGTGCGATTCGAAGAGCGGCCGTTGCGCCGAGGCCGCCAAGGCGCTGCGGCTCACCGCCAATACGAGCCCGCAGCGGCTGAGCGTCGAGCTCCAAGGCTGGCCGAAAGGCGGCACCCGCGGACTCGAAGCCCACGTCCGGGTGAAGGTGCCGCGCGACCTGCCCTTGACGGCGGCGCTGAGCGTCGGCGAGATGACCATCTCGGGGATGGAGAGCGACCTCGACGCCGACGTCGGAGTCGGCGAGGTCCGGGTCGCGATGCAGAAGTCCGCGGTTAGCTCGGTCCACCTCGACACCGGGGTCGGCGAGGCCCACCTGTCCGCCGGCGGCAAGCGCTACGAGAGCTCCGGCTTCATCGCCAAGGAGCTGAGCTGGACCCGCGGCACCGGCCAGGCAGACATTGAGGTCGACTGCGGCGTGGGCGAGATCAACGTGGAGTTGCGCTAGCGGGTGGACCTCCACGTCGTCCTGGTCCATCCGGAGATCCACTGGAACACCGGCAACGCCGGCCGCACCTGCCTGGCGGCCGGCGCGCGGCTCCATCTCGTCGAGCCGCTGGGGTTCTCGCTCGACGAGCGGGAGGTGCGCCGCGCCGGCCTCGACTACTGGCCGCGGGTGGACCCCCACATCTGGCCCTCCTGGGGGGCACTGGAGCAGCGGCTCCTCGAGCTCGGGGAGCCGTTCTTCTTCAGCGCCGAGGCGGAACGGAGCTTCTGGGAGGTCCGGTACCCCGAACGCACGGTGCTGGTCTTCGGGAAAGAGAGCGTCGGGCTGCCGCCGGAGATCCGCGACCGGTACCGCGACCGGCTCGTCGGGATCCCCATGCTCGACCGCGAGATCCGCTCGCTCAACCTCTCGACCTCCGTGGCGCTGGCGGCCTACGAGGTGAGGCGGCAGCGGGGAGGCCCTCACCCCCCTGGCCGGCTTTGAGAAAGCCGTACGGCAGAGGTGTGTCTTACTCGCGCTGGAGACGCCCCAGGCGCAGGGTCCGCCAGGAGGACGTCGCCGGGTGCTTCAGGAGCGAGGCGCCGGAAGCCAGCACGAGAAGGGTGAAGACACAGGCCAGGCCCAGGGCGAGGGCTACCAGCACGCCCAGCCGGCCGTTCGCCGGCACCCGGGACAGGGCCATCCAGGCGAAGCTGACGGCGACCACCGCCATGTCGGTCAGGATCGGCGGTCCCGCGTCGCGCAGGGCGCTCAGGGCCGGGTCTTCCGCGCCCCCTGCCCGCGCCCGTTGGAGCGCCGCCATGAAGTGGACGGCGTAGTCGATCCCGACGCCGAGCGTGATGGCGCAGAACATGGACGTAGCCACTCCCAGAGGGATCTGGAGCCAGCCCATCGTTCCGAAGACGGAGGCGACCGCCAGGGTCGCCGGCAGAGCGCCCAGCACGGCCGCGCGCAGCGACCGCAGCAGCACCAGCAGAGTGAGGAACGCGCCGGCGAGGGCCCACAGCAGGGAGGAGACCTGCGAGCGGACGATGGCCGGGATCATCGCCTGGGATACGGCTACGTCGCCCGCTACGGAGAGCTGGACCCGGTGGCTCCGGAAGCCGTCCCAGGCCTTGATGTCCTCGATCAGCCGCTGCGTCTCCACGTAGTTGGCGCTCTTCAGAAAGACGTTGATCAGCGCCCGGTCGAGACCGTCGTTCACCACCTCCTGACGCCGGTGCTTGCCGCGGACAAGGTCGAAGAACCGGTAGACGCGGCCGACCGCAAGCGCGTCGTCCGGGATGGCGCGCGTGCCCTCTTTGCGGGCGTGCCACAGGTAGGAGACCGTGCTCAGATGGCTGGAAGGACCCAGGACGCCGCCCACCTCCTCGCGGCCCCGCAGGTGCTCCTCGAAGCGTCCGACCTCCTTGAGCAGCGCGGGGTCGAGCAGCCAGCCCTGACGGCCGTCGCCCTCGGGCGGCGTGCCCTCCCCCGAGACCGCGAGGTGGATCAGCAGGCTGTGCGTGCCCAGGAGATGCGTGTTGACCCGCTCCGTGTCCAGGCGGAACCTGGACCGCGGCGCGAAGCCTTCGATCCAGCTGTCCTGTACGTACAGGTTCTTCATCCCGAGGCTCAGGAAGGCGGCCAGGACGAGGGTGGCGATCAGCATCCGCCGCGGCCGGCGCACCGCGGCCAGGAAGGGACGCAGCAGGCGGTCCTCGGATTGCCGTTCCTGGCGCCGCCGGCGCAAGGCTGCCGCGGGCAGCAGCGTCAGGGCGGCGGGATTGGCCGTGATCGAGTAGAGCAGGCCGTAGAAGGTGCCGAAGGCGGCGAAGACCCCGAACTGGCGGATCGGCGCGATCGGCGAGGCCAGGAACGACAGGAAGCCGAAACCGGTGGTGAGCGACGTCACCAGGATCGGCGGCAGCATGTCCCGGAAGCTCCGGACGACGAGCTCAGCCTGCGGTCCGGCCTCCGTCCCGCCAAGCAGCTTCTGGTAGTGGGTGAAGACGTGGATCTCCTCCGCCAGGCAGAGAGATACCAGCACCAGGGGCAGGACGCCGCTGGTCAGCGACACCGGAACGCCGCACCAGCCCATCAGCCCGAAGGTGGCGAGCAGGCAGGAGACCACTTCGAGCAGACCGAGCACCACGCCCCAGAGGCGCCCCAGCCGCAGAAAGAGCAGCACGGCCATGGACGCGATCGACAGGGGCAGGAGCAGCGCCAAGTCCCCCAGGATGTGGTGGCCGAGCAGGGCCTCGGCCGCCGGCGCGCCGACCACGGTGATGCCGACCTGCTCGTCGGCAAACGGCGACACCCGCTCCACGACTTGGCGATAGAACGGGCTGCGGTCGCCGACCTCTTCGACGTCCGGCACGCCGACCAGCACGGCCGCGGCGGTCTGGTTGTGGGACACCAGGGTGCCGTCGAGGAGGATGCCGGCCGCCGCGACATCCTCCTTGAGCCGGTCGAGCAGCGCCGGGTTGTCGGGGAAGGGCTCGAGGAACGGCAGGAACCGCAGGGAGTTGGGGGCCACACGGTCCCGGCGCTCGGTGGCGAGGCTGACGATCTGCTCGTCCGGCACCCCCTCGAGCCCACGCACGGCCTCGGTGACGTCGGCGAGGCGGCGCAGGAAGTAGGCGTGGTAGATCCCCTCGGGCCGCCGGCTCTCCAGCAGGATCACCAGCGGATCGCGGACGCCGAACGCCTCGCGCACCTCCCGGTCGAAGAGCACGGCGGGGTCGTCGGGAGGCACCAGGGCCCGGCCGTCCATGCGCAGCTCGAGCCGCGGCAGGCCGCTCACGGCGGCCAGGGTCAGCAGCGCGACCGCGGCGAGCGTGGTCCGCGGCCGGCCCTGGACGAAGCGGAACCAGCCGGCGAACCCGCGCTCGAGGGAGGAGGGCAGGTGCATCCGGTCCCTTCGTCCTACCGGCCGAGCTGCCAACCCAAGAACGACAGGATGTCCACCAGCTCGTCGATGAAATGGTCCCGGCTCACACCTTCGCCGCCGTGTCCGACATCGCGGTGGTGGCGCAGAAGAACCGGCCGCTCCGGGGTTGCCAGCGTCTGCAGGCGGGCCGTCATCTTGCGCGCGTGTAGCGGGGCGACCTGGGTATCGCCGAAGCTGGTTTCCAGGAACACCGCCGGATAGCGGACGCCGCCGGCCACGTTATGGTAGGGCGAATAGGCGCGCAGGTAGGGGAAGGCGTCCTCGCGGTCGGGCGAGCCGAATTCCGGCAGCCAGAAACGGGCTGCGAGGAACTTGTTGTAGCGCAGCATGTCGAGCAACGGATGGGTCGACACCACGGCACGGAATAGATCCGGACGCTGGACCATGGCGGCGGCCACCAACAGCCCGCCGTTGCTGTGGCCCCAGGTGGCCAGCCGCTCGGGTCGCGTGTAGCCGGCGTCGATCAGCCCCTGGGTGACCGCGATCAGGTCGTCGATCGAGCGCTGCTTGTGCTCGCGGACCGCCGCCTGATGCCACCCGGAGCCCAACTCGCCGCCGCCGCGGACGTTTGCCACAGCCCAGACGCCGCCGTTCTCGACCCACCACGCGGCCTGCGGCTGGTACGACGGCGTCAGGCTGGTGGCGAAGCCGCCGTAGGCGGTCACGATCGCCGGATGAGAGCCGTCCAGCTTGAGGCCCCGCCGGTGGATGACGAACATCGGGACGCGGGTACCGTCCTTCGAGCCGACCCATAGCTGCTTCGCCTCGTAGGCGTCGAGATCGAGACCGGTGCGCGGCGCGCGCCAGACCGCCAGCTTGCCGGAATCCAGGTCGTAGCGGTAGATCGTCCCCGGCAGGTGGAAAGACGAAAAGGTGAAGTAGACGACCGGGTCGTCGAAGTGGCCTGAGAAGCCGCCGACCGAGCCGGGAGCGGGTAACGGCACGTCGCCCAGATGCCGCCCGTCCAGGTCGAAGACCGCCAGCCGCGAGCGGATGTCCTGCAGGTACTCCACCAGCAGGCGGCCGCCGGCGCCGAAGACCTTCGCGATGACGGCGTTCTCGTGCTCGGGCACGATCTCGCGCCAGCTCTCACGGCCGGGGTTGTCGAGCGGCGCCACAAAGATCCGCCCCCGCGGCGCTTCCCACGTGGTGTGGATCACCAGCTTGTCGCCCAGGGCGCCGGCGTAGAACGCAGCGTTGACGCCGTGCACGACCTCCCGGCGGGCCGACAGATCGTGGCCGGAGGGCGGCGCTCCACCCTCGGCCGGCGCGCCTGTCTCCAGGCGGTCGAGGCTCACATCGATCTGTGGCCGCGTGCCGGAGACGCCGTGGCTCACCAGCCAGCGGCCGTCGTCGCTCAGGTTGCCCCAGACGACGGAGGCGCGTCCGTAGCCCTCGCCGAAGATCACCGGGTCCACCGCCGGATCGGTGCCGAAGCGGTGATAACGGAGCCGCGTGCCCTCGCCATCGTTCAGCTCGCGTCCGTAGTAGGCACCCTGTCCGTCAGCGG